>JAJDEC010000537.1 GCA_029259995.1 Phycisphaerae bacterium | reverse complement strand
GACGCCGGGGCAAATTGTGACGCTTGTCTTCACGATCACCAATACGGCGTCGCCCCTGGACGTGACCGACCTGGATTTTACGGACAACCTGCCCGCCGGTTTGGTCGCTACAGGCGTTGTGTCCACCACGTGTACGGGCGGCACGCTGACCGCCGCTGGTTCGACGATCAGTTATTCAGGCGGCTCAGTCGCCGCCGGCGCCTCCTGCACGATCAACGCTTCTGTCCTGGTCCCCTCCGGTGCGGTGCCGGGCACCTCGTACGTTAACACGACCGGCGATCTGACCGGCACCATGAACGGCGTCAACATTAACAGCGGCGCTGCGACGGACATGTTGTTTGTTGATAATGGCAGGGCCGATCTGTCGATGACCAAGACCGACAATCAAGCCAATGCCGTGCCGGGTCAACTGGTCATCTACACGATCGTCGTGGCCAACGCCGGGCCGTCTGATGCGACCGGCGCGACGGTGGCGGATGTGTTTCCGGCGGCCCTGACCGCCGTGACCTACACAAGCGTCGTCACCGGCGGAGCTGCCGGCAACACCGCGATGGGCAACGGCGACATCAACGACATCGTCGCAATGCCCGCCGGCAGCACGATCACGTACACGGCCACCGGCACTGTCATGCCCGGCGCAACCGGGACGCTGGATAACACCGCCACGGTAACGGCACTCGACGGCGTCATCGATCCGGATCTCACCAACAACACCGCGACTGACAGCGACTTGATCGATTCCGACGGCGACGGCACTGCTGATGTCGACGACGGCTGTCCCAACGATGCGGCCAAGTTGGCCGCGGGTATGTGTGGATGCGGCACGCCGGACATCGATACGGACAACGACGGCACGCTCGACTGCAACGACGCCTGCCCGAACGACGCGACGAAGATCGCCGCAGGCGTCTGCGGTTGCGGCAATGCCGAGACCGACGCCAATAACAATGGCGTGGCCGACTGCATCGATCCGACGATCGGTCCATGCCCCGGCGACATCACAGTGCAGGCGACCAGCGATGCCGGCATTCCCGTGGACTTCATGCTGCCCGCCGGCAACAGTCCGATCGGTAACGTGGTTGTCACCAGCAATCCGGCCACTGGCTCAATCCTGCCCGTCGGTACAACCGTCGTGACGATCACGGCGACGGATGCCAACAACGTGACAGCCTCATGTACCTTTAACGTTATCGTGCAGCCGGCCCCGGCGCCGGCCCCGCAGCCGACGACGCCTGCGTGCAACCAGCCCTTGCAACTGTTGATCTCAATTTTCTTCCGCGCCCCGATCTGCGGTACGGGTGCGTGCGCAGCCATGATGATGACGATCATCGGACTTGTCGGAACCAGGCGCGTTGTTCGCCGCCGTCGGCGCTAGCCAAACGAAGGAAAAGACATGGTGCCTGTAAGTCTTCTGGCCGGAGTCTTCGGCTTTCTGTCGATCGCGATCCTGGACTTGCTGACGCTGCCCCTGCGCATGTTCGCCGGCGACGCTGTGCTGATGTTGGTTTCCTGACGCAGGCTGATGTTGGAATCTCGCACGTGCGTCACTTGTCGAAATGATTCAAGTCGTTAACCCAGACGCCGCCGCTGGCAGCGTGGTAGAGCCATCCAACGGAGGTGGAACCGCTTGCAACAGTCGGGGGATTGTTGCCGATGGCCGCCCAGCCTGTGGCTCCCTTGCTGGGGCCGGTCGGGCAACGCGGAATTTCGGGTATGTACTTTCCGTACTTATAGACAGGGGTCTTGTTACCTGCCATGGCGCCCCCCATGTTCGTATAGCGGGCGATGGCAGTCAGACTTCCAGGATAATTGCCATCGTGCTCGAGGGCGTATCGCTGGACGGCGCCCCGCATGATCCGCAAGTCAGCTCTCAGGGCGGACTCTTCAGTTGACGCGGATGCGTCCGAGAACTGGGGAATGACGACAGCAGCGAGGATCCCCAGTATCACGACGACGATCAGCAGTTCAACGAGCGTGAAACCTCGCATGCCTCGCTTATTTGAACTTGTTCCTGATTTGGGACCGGCCATCCATGTTGTATCGGCGAAAGAACCGGGCATGATCATGCCCATGTCGTCGCTCTCCCCCTTTTCGAAGGTACGAATACCTGCCTGCCTCCGACAGGCATTGAGCACGTCCGATTTTGCATGGGGCGCTCTGAATGGGCGACCATTTGTGTCTAGGGCGAGTTTAGAGCATCAACACCGAGCGAGGCCCCATCGCCCTGGGCATCGCACGAGAATCCGCGCTTTTTCAAGAAGTTCTCGAAGTAAACCTGAACTCGCGATTCCAGGACACGGTCCAAGAGAGCATACGCTTGATCGGAATCACCAGCGTCGTAGCGCACCTCTGCGAGACTGAGTTTCATCGACGTATCGTCCGGGATAGGTTCGTCGATATAGCGGTCGCCGAGCACGTCAATACCCTCGCGAATCATGGCAATCGCATCATCGGGTGCGCCTGCCGATTTCAGCGCCCGCCCTCGCTTCATACACGCCAGGCTCTCGGAGAAATACAAATAAAGAGTCTGGTCCAGAAGCACGCGAAGTTGTCCAAGTTCCTTTGTTTCGTTTTCCTCACTCCAGGATAGCGACTTTCTCTCCTTATCGCCTCGCGCTAATTCGAGTTTGTACGTTGCTCCGCCGGTTGATGTGAGATTTGACACACTTTGAAGACACTTGTCGAGATCCGCCGAGCCGACGGGCTTCCCCTTCCATATCTGTTGAAACAAATGGACGGTCCCGTTGTCCGTGATCATCACGTTGGCGGTGATGGAATCGTCACCTGACCATTTGACCACGGCGGATCTCGACGGCCGATTGAGACTGAAACGGATCTCGGAGAATCCTGCAAATGACTTCATCCCGTTGTCCCCGTGTTGTTCTCGCCGAGCGTCATTGCAATTGCCCGGCAGCGTGAACGCTGCGGCCAAAAATCCACTAACAGCTAACCTTCTTAAGTGTCCCGTTCTTTCCTTCATAATATGCCATATTGTATTTCTGTGCGACGGCGTTTGTCGCCCCGGCACTGGCGTCCTGCATGCTCTTTCCGCTCTTCAGGAGTTTCTTGAATTCCTTGTCCCAGGCGGAGCTTATTTCTGCGTGAGGTACGTTCGGCGTCGACTTCGTGCCCGTAATCATGAATTGCTTGTCACCGGCGTCGACGTAGATCGGCTCTTTGTAGTAGTGTGCATACGCGATATCGGCGCCACTAAAGCTAACGCCCGTATGCCCACCTTCAGATTTGTCATAAGGGTGCGTATGGTACGTTCCAACAATCGTCTCGCCCTTTCCAACCGTTCTGTTCGGGCTGAAAGTTCCGGACGTCCCAGAACCTGCATTGACGACTTTGATGTTACCCTTGCTGTCTTTGACAAGGGTTCCGCCATGTTCCTGACTCTTGCCCTTCGGGAAGCTGGCCTTGTACCCGTCTTGAATCGCCTTGTTGACGTCTGGCGGCAACGTAACCGTCTTCGGGGCGTCAGGACAATCCTTAGCGGCACTCGTCGGCATGGTTCCAGCGCTCGCACACGGCACGACGACGTCGGCCGGTTTGGTCGGAGTCGGCGGGTCATCAGTCTCACCGCCTGCCGCTATGTAGGCGTCCATCCACTGTGTGCGAAGCGCTGCGTCTTCCGGAGAGTCTGGATCCAGCGATCTGCCGGGAGGCGAAGTCTTGTCGCGGACTGCCTGATTGGCGGCCGTGACCGCTTCTTGTTTGAGGGGGCGCTTGGCGCGGCGATTGGGCATGGCTATCGAGCCCCATCCGGTCCGAACAGAAGATGACCGTTGATACGGTCCATCTTCTTACTTCCGCAAATGTCTTTGTCTGTGAGAATCTCACCGGCCCAGCGATGGTTCGGGTCGCGATCGAATTCGGGATTCAAAAGGACCATGCACTCGACATAGAGTTCAATGTCCTTGTCGAGCACGACGTTGTAGGTCTCGGCCTCGCTGATTCCACGCCGGACCATTGGCTCAATCTCCTCGTCGTTGAGTTTCTGGAACCGAATCTGGTCAGAGAACTCGTCTCGCAGTCGGCACATCAGGCGATGGACGAAACGGTCCATTTTGGCCTGCGACAGCGCCGTCATAAGACTCTCCTGGATTTGCAGCATCTTCGCACCTCTCGGAGTCGTCACGCCAACGATATGTCTGACAATAGACCTGAACTCGTGAGTACATGCACCAAGACAACGCGAGGGATTCCTAAAGTCTTCCGCTTGTCAACGACTCTACGACCTTTGGCGTATCTTATCTTCAATTCACGCTACCTAAAAGATAATTTGCGGCTCCTATTTTCCGTTCTGTCACTTTTGGGCGCGGAACGACCTGTATCAAGAATGCCGAGCGGGCATACGCTTCGTAACGCAATACCCCGCGAGAATCGTGGGAATGCCAACACAATCGCAATTGGCCGTAACGCCCATGGTCGAGTTTCCCATGTCGTATTCGACTTGGGGTCTCAATTCAAAGGGTCGTGCAGACGCCGCGCTGGTCGGAAACGCCCCCACGTAATCCAGAAACCCAGAGTCAATCTCGCAAGTGCCGGTCAACTGCGAGATCGCAATTGGCCCGGCGGCATTGCTGTCGCGGATTCGAAAGCGTCGTCGTCGGTGATGTGTCAACGTCAATGGGCGGCGACCATCCCATCTCAAATCGTGCCCCCAAGTCCTGGGGACATGGGCCAGCCGACAACAAGGCGCAACAAAGTCGGGTCGATGACCCGACCTACGCAATATTTTCCGCGATCCGCTCCGCCAGCGCCGAGATTGTCAGCAGCGGATTCGCGCCCAGGGCCTGCGGTATGATCGATCCATCCGCTACATACAGCCCGTCGTACACATCGCCGGCGCCATCGAAGACGCGGCCGAACTCATCGACCACGCCGTCGTCCGTCGAATCCGCCAGCGAACAACCGCCCAGCGGGTGCGCCGTGATCAGGCTTTCGCGATTGCTGAATTTCCACACGGGGTTCGAAATGTGCGTCGCCCCCATCGCCCTGGAATGTTCGCGCAGCTCGTTGTCGATCGCCTGGAAAAAGTCCGCCCGGCTCGCAGCGGCCGCCCAGTCAATCTCCGCATCGCCTTCGGCATTCAGCACGATGCGCCCCGCCCCATCATTCCGCCCCATCGCGATGAACGCCAGCGAATGATTCAGCGCGCCGCCTTCGACATACGGATTCGCCGGTCGATCCAGGAGCCGCCGACCAATCTCCGCCGACTCGTCCCCGCTGTCCGTATCCTCGCCATCCATCAACCCCAGCGTCGGCGCGAGTACGGCAAGCAGGCCTGACGGAAACGTCAGGTCCTCGATAATGAACCGAGCGCCGCCGGGTCCCGGCAGCGCATAGCGAATGCCGCCGATGACGCTTGTCCCCGGCGTCTTGCTGCGCCACGGATGGAACGGTCGATCACCGATGCCGAGCGTGTTGACGGGCGCGTCGCCATTGTGGGCGATCGCGAAGAAGTCGCCGTTGCCGCTGAAGCCGTCGCCGAGGCGAACGGACAGCGCCAGACCGCGCTCGCGCGAGCGCAGCAAGATCTCCGTGCTGCCCATCGATCCGGCCGAGAGCACAATCGCCCCCGCATCAATCTCGATCGGTCGCGGATCGCCGAGCGCCGGATACTGAACGCCGTGCGCCCGCCAGCCGCCGTCGGTCAGTTTCTCAATCCAATGGATTTCGATGCCCGTGAAGATGTCCGCACCGTTCGCGCGGGCCATCGGCAGGTAGTTCATCGCGATCGTGTTCTTGGCGCCGACGTTGCAGCCGGTCATGCAGTCGCCGCAGTCTGTGCATGATCGCTGCGACACGCCGTGCGCGTTGGCGCCGTCGGCCCCGAAATGCACGGCGACATCGAGCGGCTCAACGTTTGCGCCAATCTCGTCTGACCGCAATTCCATCGCGCGGAACTTCTTGAACGATCGGGCGCGCGGATGCCGCGACGGCGCCAGGATCGAGCGAGCACGATCGAAGTACGGCTTGAGCGTCTCGAATGTGATGCCGGTCGGCCATCCCGCCGCATCAAACACATCGGCGTCCGGCGTCAGAACGACACCGCCGTTGATCAGCGACGTACCGCCGAGGCCGGCCCCCTGCAGCACGCTGATTCCGCGACCGGCGCGAATCTCGTAGAGACCGAGCGGGTTCACGCCGGGAATGCGCGTCGCCGCGACGATCTCGTCGGGTTGATCCGGAAAATCACCGACGGGCCACTCGCGACCGCGCTCAAGAACGGCGACCGTCTTTCCGGCCCGGGCGCTCAGGCGGGCCGCGGAGATCCCGCCGCCGTAGCCGGAGCCGATGACGAGGTAGTCATAGCGATCGCGACGTTGGGTCCAATCGGACGCGAGCGGATCGGCGCCGAAGCGAGGCAACGCGATGTTGCAGCCGACGGCGCCGGCGCCCAGCGCAGCCCCCATCCCCGTCGCGAGCGATTGGCAGAACGCCCGACGCGTGGGGCTGACAGGTTTCGATCCGTTGGATTTGGACATCGATTCGGATTGTCTCGCGAATCGGCGATTCCGCCATTCGACCGGGAGGCGAGCCGCGACGTCGAACCACGGGATGGGGCAGATTGACAACCCCCTCGCCCCTTTCAATACCGAATCCGCTCGGAACGGAGCGATTCTGGCCAGCATTGGAGGCCAGGGGGCGATTTTCGAAAGAACGGATCCAGGTTGCCGCCTGAATAGGGAGATGGGAAGAAAAAATAAGAAAAACGACTGGCCGCAAACATCCTGTGCTTCGTCTTCATGGATGTAGGGGCTACTGCTTCTCTCCTCCTCTACCCTAACTTCTCCTTGGTTCGACCGCCTCGGCGGGCTCCCATAGCGGAGCTCACCGGGGCGGCCAACTTTGCGCTTCACATCGGCAAAATGCCCCGATACGGATCCGGAAAAGCACAATTCTCCCGTATGCGGAACAGGCGGCGCGTGACCTTGATCGGCCACGTGCTAGGGTGTATATAGTTGTGTCCGATTTCGCTGACGTAGCTCAGTCGGTAGAGCAAGGGATTCATAAGCCCTGG
>JAJDEC010000536.1 GCA_029259995.1 Phycisphaerae bacterium | reverse complement strand
CCAACGGGGCAGGGCTGGGGCAGCGACCGCTCGTGGTCATCGCACATGGCAACGGGCATCAATACGTCTGGTACGATCATCTTGGCTATTATCTCGCGTCCTACGGCTACATCGTCATGGCGCATCAGAACAACACAGTGCCCGGGATCGAGACATCCGCGACGACGATCATCGGACACACGGAGGCGTTTCTCGCACAGCGCGGAATCATTGCCGGCGGCGCCCTGCAGGGGCGCGTGGACGCATCGCGCATCATCTGGATCGGACACAGCCGCGGCGCCGAGGCAATCACTCGAGCCTATGATCGGATCTTCGACGGCGTGTACGTTCCCACGAATTTCCAGATCAGCAATCTAAAGCTGCTGAGCAGCATGCTGCCAACGGATTTTCTGGGAACGGATAACTCCGATCCGCACAACGCGAATTATCATCTCTGGACGGCATCGGCCGACGACGATGTGGACGGCGGACCTTTCAGCGACATCGCCCAGACCTTTCATCTGCACGATCGGGCGACGCGATATCGTCATTCGACTGTCGTGCAGGGAACGGGACATGCGGATTTCCACGACGGACCGACGGGATCCGTCGCCTTCGGCCCCTGCCTCATCGGACGCTCGAATACGCACTTGATCCTGCTGCCCTACATGCGGGCGTTGATCGAGTACTACGCCAATGGCAACATTCCGGCGCTGGACTTCTTCACGCGCCAATGGGAATCGTTTCATCCGGAAGGATCGCCGCTCGGATCGTGCGTCGTCGTGTCACACACGTTTCACAATGGCGGCAATCGTGCCACATACGTGATTGACGATTACCAGGCGCAGTTCGAACTCAATCGATCCAGTTCCGGCGGATCCGTCACGACAGATTTCAGCGAGCCCATTGAAGATCGCCTGGACGACGGGGACCTGGAATTCACGTGGACGGAAACGGATCCGATGAACGGGATGACCTACGGCAGCGCGACGGACAGTTCGCGGGGCATCGTCCTGGAATGGGACTCGGCGAATCGATTCTACGAGTTTGCGATCATTCCAAATCGTCGCAATTTCAACGACTACAAGTTCCTGTCCTTCCGCGCGTGTCAGACGACGCGGCACCCATTGACGCTCGCGGAGATCGGCGATCTGACGTTCAGCGTCACGCTTCGCGATGTCAACGGCACATCGCGACGAATCAACATTGGCGCGTACGGCGGCGGCATCGAGGAGCCCTATCTCCGAACGGGGGCCGGATTCGGGCAGGGCTGGGCCAATGAATTCGAGACGATTCGGATTCGCCTCTCGGACTTCCAGACAAACGGCAGCGGCATCGATCTCGCCAATATCGCGGCGGTTCGTTTCGAGTTCGGGCCGCAGTTCGGTTCCTCGATCGGCCGAATCGGGCTCGATCAGGTGGAACTGACGAATGAGACACCGGCGACGGGCGGTGGATTTATCCAGCCGCCCGATCCGATCGGCGCATGCTGTCTGGCGAGCCAGGAGTGCCTCGACGCGCTGCCGCGTTTTGATTGTGTGAGTCTCGGCGGAACGTGGACTGGCGACGATACGACGTGTGACGTCGTCACGTGCGGACCCATCGCAATCGTTGAAGAAGAAACGGAAACGGAGCTGCCGCCGCACGTCGTCGAGTTGCGAACGGCGGACAACAAGGACATCTCGATTGTCGCACCGCAAGGCACGACGATCGTCAATGCCGCCATCGTGCCCAATCCTTCCCCGTCGGATACGCCGGCCGGCATCAACTTCCCCGTCGGATTCCTCAGCTTCGAGGTTTCAAACGTCGGCGCGGGCGGAAGCGCGTTGGTAACGATCATTCTTCCCAGCGACGTGTCCATCAACAGCTATTGGAAATACGGCCCGACACCGGACGATACGACGCCGCATTGGTACAACTTCCAGTTCGACGGCTCGACGGGCTCCCTCGTCGAAGGCTCCAATGTCGTGAAGCTTCGATTCACGGACGGCGCACGTGGCGATCTCGATCTGACGGCAAACGGTACCATCGTCGATCCGGGCGGCGTCGCCCTGATCCTCGGTCAGCCGGCCGGACCGGGCGCGAATCCGACGACGAACAACAACGGCAATGACAACATGAACATGCAGACGCCGAACATGGACATGCCGGAAGCCTGCGGCTGCGGCAACGGCGCGGCGGGCGCCATGCTGCTGCCGATTCTCGTGTTGGGCAGCGTGACGATGCGCCGCCGACGAAGACGACGCCAGCACTAAGTTGAAATGCGAAATGGTTCATTGAGTGTGGCACGGGCCTCCGGCCTTTGGTGAACCGACAAGTCGCCGGTTCCACACGATGAACGATTCCCATTACGTACTTCGTCGGCTGGTCATTCACATTTGATGGAATTGAAGACGCCCTTGCGAGCCGGCGACTCGCAAGGGCGCTTTCTTGTGTCTGATTGCTGCTCTCATGCCATCGCGGATCCAGGCGCGATGACGACTTATCTGGACCTGGCTTTTTTCTTTGTCGCCGTCTTCCTGGTCGCCTTCTTCTTCGGGGCAGCCTTCTTGACGGCCGTCTTCTTTGCGGCAGCCTTGGTCTTCTTCGCGGGAGTGCGTTTCACGCCGCTGGACTTGAAATTGGACTCGTACGTCGCGATGTAGTCGTCAACCGTGACTCGCTTGATCGCTTCGCCAACGACCTCCAGCGCGACGCCTTCCAGATTCTTGCAGCGAATGCAGCTCTTTCCCATATCCAGCTTCTTGCCGGTCTTTGTCCACGCCTGTCGAAACCACTGATCCTGCTTCGGATCCATGTAAGTGCACATGAGATAGATGCCGATGTGTTTTTTCTGGGATGCAATACTGGCGAACGGCAGCGGCTGACTCGGATCGCAATGATAGCCGTCAGGATAAACGCTGTGCGGAACGAAATAGCCGATCATTCCGTACTGCATGCCTTCCTCGTACCCC
>JAJDEC010000535.1 GCA_029259995.1 Phycisphaerae bacterium | reverse complement strand
TCGAGGGCGATCTCGTCGATTGGAACGGGGACGGTACGATCGACGGCAGCGACAACAACGGAGTATTGGCGGATTTCTTTACGGGCGTCGTGGCGGTCGGGGATCGGGACATCAACGGGGCCGTCGATATCTACTTCTTTGGCGACATCGATTTCAACGGCACGTCGACATCGACCGACGACATGCTGGGGTATTTCCGCCTGACGATCGCGCCACAAGTGATGTGCACGATTGGTGATGTCAATGGTGACACGGTTGTGGCATTGTCGGATGTGGCGCCGTTCGTCGGCGTGCTGCTCGATCCGGATTCGGCGACGGGGCAGGAACTTTGCGCAGCGGATGCGAACGAAGATGGCGACGTGGATGGGGCGGATGTCGCGGCGTTCGCAGCTTGTGTGTTGAGCGCGGGTTGTCCGTGATGAATCTTTTCTTTAGGAAGCTCTGTTTTGCGCGACCGTGAGTTGGTGACTGCGCCTGGCGCGGCCAATGCCAACGACGAGGCACGAACGCAGTCGTTGTCGGGTCGATGATCCGACCTACGCTACTTTTGCCAGAGGCCGTGATTGACGCCGCCCTGGATGTAGATGGCGCATTGGCCATGTCCGGGGAGGGGCATCGGGGGGAGGGCGGCCTCGGCGCCTGCTTCGACTGCCGCGCGGAAGGCAGCCTCGATGTCATCGACGAGCCAGTAGGGGCGCACGATGGGTTCTTCCGTTTCACGCATGGGCGCACGCACGCCGACCATGCCGCCGCCGGGGAGCGGGGCAGTTCGTGCGTTGCCGAGGGCGGCGTCGGGTTTGCCGAATTTCACGCCGTTCGCGGCGGCGTAGGTGGCGCAGACGGCATCGACGTCGGGGGAGACGATTTCGAGGTATTGGATGGGCATGGTTCGGTTCTCCGATGACATGCACCCTGCCGCGATGGCCAGGCAGGGAGCGAAAATGATTGCGAGTTTACTCATGGCAATTCTCCAGTTCCGGCATTATTGCATAAGGATCGCAGGTGGGCGAGCCTGCGGCTGGCGAGGGCTGCTTAGATTCCCGCGGGGAGGACGTGCGAGAAAGGACTCTCGCACGAGGACGTCACGATCGTGTCGCTCGCCATTTCCGATGAAAGTTGCCAGCTACGCGCTTGCATGCTTGCCTTTGAGGGCAAGCATGGCACCCAGTTGGCGGTTCTCAGAGCAGCGAAACTGTTTTGGAGATTTTTCGTGCCGACGGCAACTTGCCCCAACGGTCAGGTGTAAAATATCGAGGAAGGCGGACCGGTTTTTTCATGAGGGACTGTTCGAACGGCCGGAGGTACACGTTGCGCCCGGATGCGCGAATGGCCGGCGGGCTTTATTCGCTTTGTCGGTCGATCCCCATCACACATTTCCGATTTCAGGAGAATCCAACATGCGAGCGACACGATTGTCTATGGCACTGGTGATTTATCTTGCCTCGCTCATGTCTATGAATCACGCGATGGGGCAGATGGAGACCGACGTCGGCGACGCGCCGAGTTCGAAGCAGCCGGCGCAAGAGGTCGCGGCGCCAGTTCGGCATCTGCATCACTTCGTGCTGAATCATGCCGATGCTGCGAATCTGTCGGCACTTCTGAATGTGGTGTTTGCGCGTGAACATTCGTCGACACGACCGTACATCGTCGCGGACCCACGAACGACTTCGCTCATCGTGACCGCGATGGAATCGGACATCGAACGGATATTGCAGCTGGTACAGAGCCTGGACCAGCCATCGCGTGCGCCTGGGGCCGATTCAGCAGGTCATCCGACGCGCGTGCGTATGAGTACGTCAATCTACGAAGTCAGAGTCCCAAAGGATCGTCTGCCGTCAATTCGCGTCGACGAACTGACCAGGAATGCAAAGTCACGCGAATCACTTGACGAAGTGCTTGCGGAATTCGGCAAAGCGCGCGTGTTGTATTGCGTAGAACTATTCCCAGATCTGGGATCCTCGTCGGAGACGGTCAATTATGGCGCGCAGGTTCCGGTTGTCAGGGGTACGACTGTGTCAAAGCAGGGTGGCACGATGTCAAGCATCGAATACGAGCCTGCGGGGATGATTCTCAAGACGACGTGTCGCGTCGATTCCGGCACACACGGGTCGGCCAAAGTCGAGATCGAATTCGCCGGGCTGTCGAATTCGAATATTCCACTGGGAAACGACGTCATGGCGCCGGTTATCTTGAACTTCAAGCAACAGTTCAACGGCTTCTTTCAGAATGGGAAGCCGAATTTCCTGCTGATCGTTGACGCGCAGGCGGACGGAGACGCCTTGGTCTACGTCACGAGCATTCAATTCAACATCGAAGTGTTGTGAGTGGTGCGTTGTTTGCGATGCGTCCTGACATCGGAGGCGCGGGTGCGATTTGCGAAAGTGCCCGAATCTCTTGCGCGACAAATCGATGGTTACGTGCGTCTCGTCGATCTTTGCCGCCCGGCGATGATTGACTTGCGCTCTGGTTATGTCTGGTGTCGAAACCGCACCCAGGCGACGTCCGCCTTGTCGCCCATCGCGGCGCGCAATCGTCCCGACAGCAGCGCGGTGTGATGCTGGATGTGTCGAAGATTCTGAAGTTGATGATCGAGCTTGGGGAAGCCCTTGTGCCAACTGAATCCGCTGTCGGTGGCGTCGAGATCGAGCCCGTCGACGGCGGTCTCGACGAAGGCGTCGCAGATTTGCCAATAGGCGAGCAGTTGTTCCTTGTTGTAGGGATCGTCGATCTTGCGTCCGCTGTCTGCGGGCCAGGGAAGATCGTGGTAGTCGTCCTTGTGATGTTCCCAGGGGACGAAGTCGGCTTCCTTCTGGTGCAGATACAGGTGCGTGAAGTAGAGCGTGTGATAGGCGACCTGCCAGAAGCGGACGCTGTCGGCGTCGCGGTTCCACATGTCGTCGGGGCATTGTTCGATTGTTTGCTTTAACATGTCGAGGCTGGCGTGTAGCTGGCCTTTGAGGGCGCGTTTGACGTTCATTGTCGATGCCTCCTGGTGATTGGATCGGGGCGTCACGTTGTCAGCGATCTGCGTCGTGGTTTGAGGTTGGCGTCGGCGGGTCGATGGTTCGCCCTATGTCCACTAACTTATGCGTAGCGGGCTGATTCTCCAACCTTTGCTTCGCAAGTGATGGGGCACCCGGACGGTTCGCGAATGGCGTTGTCGGGTCGATGACCGGACCTACGGGGTTTGCTTGCTATTTCCGATTGGGCATGTATATGCTGCGCGATTGACTTCGTGGCGGTACGCCCCCGCGGGTCCTGACGCGTGTGGATTCTCGCGGCTGTCTTCGTTCGGCGTAGGCAGGGTGCACACGTGAAAACCAATGCGCGCGTTTCAATCGGTTCTTTCCAGCTTCTTCTTGTTGTCGCGGTGCTGACTCTCGGGCAGCCTTTGCATGCGGACTGGTATTCGGGCGATCCGTACCTGGCTCCCACGGCGTGGCCGCAGTACACAGAGAATCTCTCGAACACGTCGCAGGAGCTGGCTTTCACGTTTGACAACTTCACGTGGACGCCCGGCAGCGGCGGCGGTGTCATCGATACGGTCGGCGGCCATTTCCAGTCGTTCGGCTCAGTGACCGGCTCGGTGATCGACACAGCCTATTGGGAGATCCGAACGGGGATGTCTCATAACGTGGGCGGCGCGCTCGTGGCGTCGGGCAGCGGGGCGGTCGCGTCGTACGCGACGTCGTTCACGCAGGGCGGCTGGCCTATCTATGGCGTCAACGTGGATGTGCCTGATTTCGCGCTGCCGGCAGGGAATTACTGGTTCGCGCTGGCGATCGGCACGACGAGCCTCGACCCGAATGCGGCGAGCTGGTTTGTCGCATCGACATTCGGCGCGAACGGCGTTGGCGGACCCTTGGGCGACGATCAGTCGATCTACTATCAGAGCGTCTTCAATGGTGCGATTGTGAACTGGGACTACATTGACAGCGCGACCGTGAACCCGGGATTGACCGGCTTCGATCCGTCGTACTTCATTCGCGAAGTGCCGGAGCCGTCGGTCGTGATCCTGTTGGGCATGGCCGCGATGATGCTGGGCCGCCGGATGACGCGGCGAGGATGAATTCAGGTTCCGGCGCTACACGCGAGTGTTCCCGATCTGATCCAGGCGAACCTCGCGTGACGGAATTCGCCGGAAAGTCGCTGCCCGGCAATCCTGCGCGCCCGATGACCGGCCCGGCCTGCGGGACACGTCAGGGATTGTTGACGTTTCGCCTTGATTCACGGCCCGTGTCCATTATCGGGTGCTCCTGAATGAGACGCGTCGGGTTCCTCGATTCGCATGGATCAGGCTTGTAAAATCGGTCCATTGTCTCTGTCATGCATGGATGCGATGCCGGACTGGCCGCCGATTCTGGGCACAAGCTTGATCATGTTTCCATGCGCCTCGCCAATTGAACTCTGTTCGACGCAACTGTCGACGAGCACCACTCGACGAACGGGGCGTTGTCGCGTTCGATGCTCCGACTTGTTGATGACATGCCTCGCGGCCATCGTATGCGGCATCGGCTGTACGGGCGTGGATGTCGTCAACGAGATTCTGCCGATGCCGGTTCTGGGCTGGGTTGTTCCCACGCCCGATTTCTACGGTCTGCCCTACGAAAACGTCAGGATTTCCATCGACGCGAACGAGTCGATCCATGGATGGTTCATACCGGCCGATGGTGCCCGCGGCACGATGCTGATCCATCACGGGGCGTTCTTCAATCGTTCATTCTACTCGCCGCAGATCACGCTGTTCCATGAGCTCGACCTCAACGTCATGATCGTGGACTATCAGGGATTCGGCGAGAGCATCAAGCCGGCGCGCATTGATACAGTTCTTCCCGACGCAAACGCGGCGCTTCAAGATCTGCAATTGCGGGACGATCCGGGAACGGATCGCATCGTGATATACGGTGTCTCGATGGGAACGTTGCCGGCGTTGGCCCAGGCGGCGGAAAGCCCGGCGGGCGTTGTCGGCGTGATTGTCGAAGGCGTCGTTCAGGAGGAGACGCTCATTCCGTTCGGGTTTGAATTGATGGGGATTCCGGCGACGCCGGATGCCTTTACGCGCGTCGCGGCGGATCTGGATCCGTCACGGACGGTGCCGGGGATCGGGCTGCCGAAGTTGTTCATTCATTCGATTGAGGACGCGATGACGCCGTATGAAGGCGCCGTGCAGCTTTACAATCTGGCGCCGGAACCGAAGCAACTCGCCCCGGTTGTCGGATTTCACGGGCTGAGTATCGTGGAGGATCCGACGTACAGCGATCAGTTGGATGCGTTTCTGACGCAGCTACTGGATTGACGATTGATGATCACCCACGGGGCCGGCGATCTGATCCCGCATGTGGCGGCGCTGCAGCATTCAGTGTTTCAGGGCATGGGCTGGAGGCTCGAGATGGACCTCAAGAAGATCGGCGGCCTGTTGATGACGATCGCCATTGCGGGCGTCTTCATGTACATGCGTATGGAAAAGCGCCAGGCGGCGAATGAGGCGATGGAGGGGATGGCAAAAAGCCTGATCCCCCAGGTCGATGGCTACGAGGCCAACAGAAAGTGGTATGACGCGCGGACTGACGTCGCCATCGGTCAGGCGATCACGGCCAGCTCGTCGTTTCAGAAGGTCGGGCGTCGAAGGCGCAACGTGCTTGATGAGTCGGCGTTTCTGCCGAACTTCATCGATAAGCTGATTGCGATGGCGCAGAATGAAGGCAAGCCGGATGTGGTCAAATCGCTGATCGCCCTGCGCAATCGAGAGGGGATTGCGAGATCGAGCGATGTCGCATCGGATTAGCGCGGCTTGAAGAAAGTTCGATCGACGTTTGCGATCGAACACGCTCCGCGCCCCGGCTGGTCGGCGACGCTGGTCGTGCGAGACACGGAATGAAAAAGCGATGGGCGGAGATCCGCCCATCGCCTTATTCTTCTTTGCGGCATTTATTTTCTACCGCGACTGGCGCTCGTCGGCGGACTTGTACGGGCTATTAGAGCGTTTTTCAAATGAGTGCGGCGGCGTTGGCGTACGGGATCGCCAGATCACTCGGCATTCGTCGTCCGCCACAGAGGGCGGACGCTACGCTCGCGCGAAACCGGCTCTAGCCCGTACCACACCGCCGGATTGAGCGGGCTATCGGCGCCTGCCACAGCGCAGCCGATTGCGGTCGCACACGCCTGCCGATCACGGACCGGTCAGGTCCTGTACGAATGCCGGAAGATCGAACAGGCCGACGATGCCGTCGCCGTCATAGTCGCCGGAAAGAATGTTGCACGCCGGATAAGTCGCGGCGTAGTCGGCCGGGCTCGTCATGGCCAGCATGAATCCCTGCACATCCCGGCCATCCACGTTGAAGTCGCAATTCATGTCGCCGAGAAGATACGTCGTGCAGACATCAAGGATGCCGTCACCGTTGGCGTCAAGGCTTGGATCGAGCGCGATTTCCAATCCGTCGTCTGCACCGTTTCCATCGCAGTCCGTTCCGGAGAACTGAACTTCGACAACCGTCGGATTGAACGAGCACGACTGAGCGGGCGCCACGCAACATGTCGGCGGCGCGCCGGCCGCGCCAACGCAGAGATTGAACCCACCGATGTCGCTCGTGAAGACTTCGAAGCATTGCGTCGATAGCGCTGAGACGCGGGCATGGACGGTGCAGCAGCCGCCGCCGTTGATGCTGTTGACCCATTGGTTCACGATGCTGTCCGCCGAATCGCCCGCCGGAAGGCCCGGTTCATTCAACTGATCGATCGACCAGCCGCCGCCCGCGAGACCGCTGAGCGACCAGGACCAATCAATGCCCGTGGAGGTGCCGACGACGCAATAGGTTCGCGCCTGGCCGCCGAGATTGATCGGATAGACAGACGTTTCGGGCGTGGCGAGTCCGCCGCCGATATCGCCGCCGTAGAGAACGGTTTCGCAACGGGCCTCGTCGTAGGCGGCCGCATGGAAAGTTCGCGGCGGCGGCATGGCGGACGTTTGCGCCCATGTCATTGTCGCGGTGTCGAGTTCCCACGTGTCATCGGTCACGAGCCCCGTGAAGTCATCGCCGCCATGAAGCACGGCCACGCTGCGCGAGCTGTCGAAAACGAAGGATACGTTGGCACGTGGCGAGGGGGGGACGCCGATTGTGCCGACGATGCTCCAGTCGAGGCCGTCGTAGGACCAGACGTCGTTGTTGTATCCCAATGAATCGATGCCGCCGAAGAGCAGGATGCGCTGGGTGATGGGATCGTAGGTCATTGCGATGAAGTGACGATCGCCGGCGCCGGGGAGGTTCGGCGTCAGAACGGGCGTCCAAACGTTGCCGTCCCATTCCCAGGTTTCGCCGAAGGGCGGCAGACCGCCGTACACGACAGTGACGCCGCGGGCCTCGTCGTATGCAACGTCGTGAAGATGTCGAGGTCCGCCGGGTGAGGCACCGGGGCCCGATGCGCGCAGTTGCCAATTGAAGCCATCCCATTCCCAGGTTTCGTCGGAGGGACCCAGCAGGTCAGCGCCGCCGACGAGGACGCACACGCCGCGGGCCGCGTCGTAGGTCATCTTTGCGCCGGAGCGCGGCGTCGGTGCGCCGGCACCGCCGGGATGTGCCAGAACCCACGTCGAGCCGTCCCATTCGTAGGTTTCATTGATGGGCCCGTTGGGTGAATCGCCGCCGAACATGACGACGCGTTCGCGTACGCGATCGTAGGCCATCGCGTGGTTTGCCAATGATGGCGGGGCCATTCCCGGATGGAGATTCCATTGCAGGGCAGGCGGCGGGCACAATGCGGGCGCGAAGACGTCATTGTCCTCGTTGATGGCCGTGATTGTTGTCGTCTGGCCGCCGAAGCAATGGCTGGCGTTGCCGGAGGCGAAGGAGACGATGTCGATGTCGTAAAGTATGTCGCCGTCGACCTGCGGATCGTCGACGCCCTGAATGGTCGTGATCTGAGGCGTGCTCCAGGATTGTGGTGTGAACGTCAGCAATGATGGGTTGGCCGTGGCTTCTGACGGATCGCTGACGTTGACCTGGATGATGATGTTGTCGCAGGGTTCAGCCGAAAGGGCGACGGAGATGTCGAAGGATGCGCCGTTCTCGTCCGTCGTTGTCTGGCCCGGTCCGAGTACGTTGACGATGACCTGCGGCGCCGACTGGGAGTTGATGCTTGAAATGGCGCGAATGATCGGCGTGTTCTGACCGAAGCCGGGAGCGCCGATGCCGCCGTATTGTCGCCAGCCCTGGCTGCTGACCCAGATCGCCGCATCGCCGGTCAGGCGAGGTTTCGTTCCCATTTCGGATAACGAGCAGGCGCCGGCGGGAAATCGAACGCCGATCCACCAGGAGCCGGTAAGCGTCCAGTTGACCTGGATGATCTCGTGAGCGCTGCCGTTGGGGTTGAGGCCGAACTGCGTGACGCCCTGTTCGATTTCGGGATTGCCGGTGAGTGGATCGATGTTGGCGTAGAACAACTCGCAAGGTTGCGTCAGACCTGTCGTGGATCGGGCGGCGATGCAGATGGCGTCGATATGCGTGTTGCCGGGGAAGTTGATGAGTGTCGCGTGTTTCGTGGGCACGTCGCCAGGATCGCAGACCCGGACATAGTGTGTCGGGTTGCCGCCGTCCTCGTTCATGAAAATCTGGGAGATCTGTTGGTTGCAGTTGAGTACAGAGTTGCAGGACGAGCAGGTGGGGCTTTGCGCTGTGGCGCCGGGTGGCACGATTGCTGCCGCGATCAGGGCCAACAGGGCTGCGTTTCTACACGTTGAGAGGTTTCCCGTTTTCATTTTCAAAGATACTCCGCAATTGGTCGTTCCATACCCATGAAGACGGATGAGGCGGAAAATCGACCACTTTATTTTTCGGAGGAGCGGTTTGGGCATCGTGGGGCCGGGCGGGACCTCGATCCCGGGGGCGGGGCGAGGGCTGATGACCGGGGATTTCGTGGAGCCGGCGCGTCAATTATTCGAATACATCAAAATGGGGGAGTTAGAACGAGACGCCCGCACTTTCCGATCTTGAATGCCTGTCCGAGGGACGACACTAACTCAATTGTCGGTATGACCAATAGAAACTCGTGCCGAGCTGCGCGAGTGAGAGTAGCGATAAGATCATCGCGGTGCGCATTCGCGATCGATCAGCAGTTGCATGTCTAACAATCAGAAAGCAGAGTAGTGAGAAGAGACACGTCATGCAGATGGCTGCGGTCATCTGATTCGTCCAGACTCCTAACGACGTATACCATTGCACACCGACAAGCACAACCGGGGAGCATGCGCAAAGAGTGATCTCCCACTTGAAGGTCTCGGCGAAGCGTGAGAATCGTAGCAATGCGATGAGTTGTAATTGCAAGAAGAT
>JAJDEC010000534.1 GCA_029259995.1 Phycisphaerae bacterium | reverse complement strand
GAGGCTTGCGAGTTGAGCGCCGGCGAGCCCCGGGATCATGACGGACAATCGGCTTCGCAATCGGCGCCCGGCGTCAGATTTTCCGGAGATGAACCAGGCGACAACAAGGAGGAGGATCGTCGGGCAGGCGACGCCAAGGATGGCGGGCCATGATCGCGACAAGGCAAACAGCATTCGCGTGGGGCCTGGGAGGACAATGCTGGGCGGGTCGCTGGCGTCCCAGTCAAGTCCGAACATGCCGGAGACAACTTCTTCGAACCCGGGAACGACGACGATCATCAGAAACGTGACGAGGCATGCGAGCATCGCGAGGATGATCAGCGGATACGTCACTGTTTCAAGGATGATGCGTCGCGTCGAGTCGATCAACGTGAGATGGTTGTTCAGATTCAGGAGCGTCGCGCCGAGCTGGTTGTTTTCGGCGCCGGCTTTCAGGACATCGGCGTAGAGTGACGGAAATCGGCCGGACTGTTTCGCGACGGCCTTTTCGAGCGGTATTCCGCGTTCGAGATCGGCGGCGAGTTCCTCGATGGCGCTTCTCAGCGGGCTGCGGCGAATATCCCGGGCAACGGCGCGAAGGCCTTCGTCGAGTGCGATTCGATTTTCGGCGAGGGACGCCAGCTGCTGGTTAAAGAAGAGGAGGTCCTCGCGCGACAGGGCGCGACGAGATCGAATGCGCGGCGTTTCGGCGAGCGATGCGACTTGAATTGCGAGCGCCGACAACTGGCTGCGCGCCTCGTCGATGTTGTTGGCTTCAAACGTGCCGGTCATCGCGGTGCCTTGCGGCAACTGACCTGTGTATTCATATGCGGCCATGACTACTCCGTGTTGTAATTCCGCGTGCAGTGTGTCGCGTCCACTTCCGCCTGTGTCGTGCGGCCGGCATTCACATGGCGTTGGGCGTCGTCAACGAGAGTCGTGAATTCAGGTTGCGCGCCGACAATCTTGGACAGATGCTCGGCGTTGGATTGCTTGAGTATCGCATCGCGCAAAGGCGTGTCCATCCGGATCGATTCGGCGCATGCCGTGCGGCCTCGATAGCCGACGCCGAGGCATGTATCGCAGAGCGGGGATTCGGCGCCGTCGCGGTCGAGGCGCGAGAGTTCGCAATCCGGGCATTTCAATCGCAGGAGTCGTTGGCACACGACGAGACGCAGTGCGCTCGTGAGCTGATAGGGAGGGATTCCCATCTCGAGCAGTCGGATGATTGCGTCGGTACTGTTGCCGCTATGGAATGACGTCAGGACGAGATGGCCAGTGAGTGCCGCCTCTACGGCGATGGCGGCGGTCTGGCGATCTCGTATCTCGCCGATCAACAGCACCTGCGGATCCTGTCGCAGCACGCTGCGCAGGGCGCGATCAAATGTGAGTTCGCCGTGTGCCGAGACCTGGATCTGGGCGATTCCGTCGAGGCGAAGTTCAACGGGATCCTCGACTGTCACGAAGCTCGCAGTCGGCCGTTCGGCGCGAAGTCGGTTCAGCAGGGCGTAGAGCGTCGTGGTTTTTCCGCTGCCGGCGGGGCCGCAGGCGCAGAGCAGGCCGTCGCCGCCCATGGCGGCGTGCCAGAGGCCGGCTCGAAGGCTGTCGCTGAGGCCGAGATCGTCGAGTTGTCGTGCGTCGTCGCTTCGCGGCAGGATTCGGACGGCGACCCGCTCGCCTCGAATCGTCGGGAATGTGGAGATCCGCAGATCGAAGGCATCGCCGTCGAATTCCCGCGTCATCGCACCTTCCTGTGGGATATCGACTCGATAAGTCAGGAGGCTTGCCAGGACCTTCAGCCGCGCGACGACGTTGGGCAACAAGACGATCGGGATTTGCTCGATGTCGTGAAGATGGCCGTCGATGCGGAATCGAACCGCAATGCAGCGATCCTGAGGCTCGAAGTGGATGTCGCTTGCACGCGTCCGGATGGCGCGATCGATCAGCCCTTCGATCAGTGCGACAATGCCCGTCGTGTGTTCCTGAGTGGTGTTTTTTCTGTTCATGGCGACGTTGATGAACCTCTGGGGGTGCGCGTTTGGGGAGTCATTGGTAAATAACGCCCTATCGGGCACCTTGTTAGCAGCCGTAGTGAAAGCCGAGATTATTTTTCTGACAGCCAGCTAACAAGCTGCCGGCTTGCCCGTTTAAGATAGGTACGGCACACCTTAGCGTTGCGGCACCACTGGCTCTCGCAACGGCGGATGGTACCTTTGTTCGAAAACGCGATCCAATTCAAAGTCGCCAGCATGTTCGGTGCAATGGATGCGTCGACGGCCCGGGTCGATCAGGCCTGGGTGCTCACGGCGATGCGCAAGGACGGACCTGCCATTGTGCGGCTCTTGTGGCGCATGTTGGGCCGCGAGGAAGACGTCCTCGACGCGTATCAGGATTGCTTCTGCAAACTCATTGCTCATTTTCAGAAGACCGGCTTGCGACCGGAGCGTTCGTATTTGTTCCGCGTGGCGATCAACGCGGGGCGGGACATCGGTCGAAAGCGCCGAGTCCGGATCGATCACTTCCCGGCCGTTGCGGATGCGTGGCGACGGCGTGAGGATGCTCGCGCAGCGAAAGAGAGTGTCCCCGGCGCGGGGCTTCTCGTGGAAGAACTGCGAGACGCCATTGAGTCGCTTCCTGATCGACTGCGGGACGTCATCTCGCTTCGAGATCTGGCGGAGTTGAGTTACAAGGATGTGTCCCGGGTTCTGAACATCACGGTCGGGACGGCGCGGGTCTATCGCCGTGAGGCGATCATCGCGCTGTCTGAGCGCATGGGCGTGCGAGAGGATGGGGCGGCCGATGCGAATACGTGATTACCTGGAGCAGGCGTCCACGCGGGGCGTCCCGGACTGGCTTGTACGCGAGCTGCCGAGTCGGGACAGCGAGTCGCTGAACGACGAGTGGGAGGACAATCTCCACGATCCCAAGTCTGCGGCGGGGAAACGCCGTCTGGCAGCCGGAATGCTCCAGTTGCGCGCGGATCCGCCCGCACGCAGCCTTTTGGGACCGGCCAATGCGCGGGCGTTGCGATGGGCGGATTCCGCCGTGAATCGCAGTCAGTTGGCGCAACAATTGCGTCAGGCGGGACCGGCTGTGTCACGCTTGCAGCGACTTGCATTGCGCGCTCGCAGTCTGGCGTGGCGCGTTGGGGCGGGAATTGCGGTCATATTCGTCAGGATCGGCGTTTTCAGTGCGCTCGACGGTTTGGCGCGGGGATTCGGCCGAGGGCGGAGCGCATCCATCGATCGAGATGATTGATGTCACAGTCAGATCATCATTCTGAACAAACATTTGCACTGTCGGGTTGAGCCTGACGTCGCCTCATTCCAGATTCTCATCTCCAATAAACAGACCGTTCGCGTCGGTTGATTCAACATGCGTGAACCCAAACCGTGATGAATGCGAAGGTTGGCGTCCTGAGTTCCAGCCGAGCGGATTCGTTTTCCCATCCACGTCGGTAGATCTCACAAGAGACTTGCGGTCCGCTCTGCATCGACGATTCGCCGATGATTGGGTATGGCGTATGCCTGATCTGTCCAGCGTCGCGAGGTTTCAACATGCCGTGCCAATATCGGGGGAATCGAATTCGGATTGCCCGAACCGGACAAATGGGGGCGGCGTAGTATTCAGCGAATCGGTTCCGGGGGGAGTCCGCGCGATTGTCATGCCAAGGAGTGGTACGTGGGTAGTCTTCGAATTCTCGCCGTTGCATTGATTATTCCATTTTTACTTGCCTCACAGGCTGATGCACAGATTTATGTCGCCGACACGTTGGTTTCTCCGACGGTCACGAAGACGGTTCGTGTTTCCGTCAAGATCATGAATGATGCGGCGGGGCAGAGGCCTTTTGACGGCTACTATCGTTCGGAAGAGCAGATTCTGACGGTATTCGACGAATGCAACGCGACGCTCGCCGCGATGAACGCGGATTGGCGCGTGGAACTTGTCGAAATCCTGGATGTACGCGGGAAGAGCCAGTGGTTCGGGCCGTTCGACTGCGATCTGAAGCGGGAATTCGAAGCGCACGCCCGGGCGGATGCGGCGAATTATTTCTATCGTTTCGATGCAATCAACATCTATGTCATCAGCGAGTTGACGGGTTGCGGCGGGTATTGCTCGATCCCTTCGAGCGGTGACGAAATCATCATCATCAACAATCGTGTGGGCATTCTGAACTGGAGTCTGGGCTGGCTTCATGAGATCGGTCATTACTTCGGATTGCAGCACACGTATCAATGTCTCAATCGACCTTGCGAAAGCGATCACAATCGATGTACCGGGGCGGGGAGCGAGTCGCGGAATTGTCCGGACGTGTGTCCCGACACGGGAAACATCATGGGCGGTCGCGAGGATCTCGCTGTCGGGCAGGCAATATTCTCGCCGTGTCAGATGAGTGAGTTGGCGCGGGCGATGCAGTCGGGCAACGGGATCCGATCGAAGGTCGTCGAACACGTTGAGACTGCGGATCATGCGACGGATCAGTGCGCCCCGGCGTCCAGTTCGTTGACGACGGAAACGAGCCCGGCTTCGGCGACGGTCATTTCAGGTGGATTCATTCCCCGTGCGCCGGCTGAGCCCATCCCGAGCGGCACATCGAATGGTGGATCATCAAATACGACGACCTGCGACACGGGTGTAGACGATCTGCCGCCCAAGGTGCTGCGAATCGATCCACAATTCATGCTGAACTCTCAGCGCGTAACCGGCGTTGTGATCGAATTCAGTGAAGCGATTGACGTGTCGGAAGTACAGAACGGCGTTGACATCGCTGTCACGTATGAGACGACGCCGATGGACGGGACGATCTCGTGGCGGGATGAGAACGCAACGCTGGTGTGGACGTCCGCAAAGGCGTTGCCTGCGGGGCAGTACGGCATTTTCCTTACGAGCGAAGACAAAACGGATTTTCAGGATCGCTCGGGCAACGTGTTGCAGGCGAATACGGAAGGGTTTTTTGCTGTCGGGTTTTCGCTCGATTCACAGGGGCAATTGCTCCTGCCCTCGGCGGCGGCCTGCGGCACGGGCATGTTGTTTCCCGGGCTGATGATGTTGTCGATGGTTATTGCGGGGCGGCGGCGATTTCTCCGGCGGGGATGCGATCGTCTTCCGACTCAAGCGTCGGACTTCCGAGTCCCATCCACGGGACGATGATTCCCGGCAGCGACCACAGGATCTGCACGAGCCTTGACGAGAGCGTCAGGATGACCATCGCGGATGCGTCGCACCATCCGCCTTCCACCAGCACTTTGATGAAGACGGCTTCGAAGAGCCCGAAGCCCTGAAAGCTGATCGGTACGGCGGCAAACAAGTAGCCGACGACGGAGGAGATCATTATGGCGACGTAGAGCTGGCCTGCGCCGCGATCGGGCAGTGGGTTGATGCCGAAACTCCTCGCCAGGAAATAGATCGACGTGATCAGAAAAAAGTGGCTGACGATCGTGATCAGCAGCGAGCCTGCGGACTGTCTGGGATGTCGGCGCAGGGCAAAGGCAGTTCCGTCGATGCGATGGAGCTTATCGGCGAATGGCAGCTTGCCGAGCCAGTGATCGAATCGAAAGAATCGTCGAACGCGCTCTGAGAAATACAAGAGCCCCGACACGATCAGGACGAGCATGAGATAACCGACGTAGGTGCCAAATTCGCCGATGACGGATGTGTTTTGTGCGGCAATAATTGTAGCTGCGGCCAGGAGCAGGAAACTGATCAACCCGAACACGCGATCGAGGATGACGATCGTGACGCCTTCGGTTCGCTTGTGGGTTCGCTTGGCGATGTGATAGGCCTTGTAGAGATCGCCGCCCGTCGTTCCGGGGAGTGTGAAGTTGAAGAAGTTACCGGCGAACGTCAGCAGCAGGCTGTCCCGATAGCTGATCGCGATTTCCTGCGTCGACAGCAGCATTTTCAGGCGCCAGCCAAGGATGAACGGCACTGGCGCGAAGATGAGAATCGCGGCGCCCATCCACGTCCATTGCGTGCTGGCGACGACGGTCTTGATGCCTCGTTCGATCCTGCCTTTGCGCTCGCCGTCCTGGCCGAGTGCCGCGAGTGCGACGGTTCGACTTTCCTGAGTGTCAGTTGCCTTGAGGACGAGCGTCTGATTCGGGGCCGTGCCGACTTCTTCAACGATGGTCCACGTGCGCTCGGGCTCGGCGTCGAAACTGACGCGATCGTCGAGCGTGACTTTGGTACTGAGATACCAGATCGCCACGCCGCAGACTGCGAGCTTGACGAAATTCAGGAACCATTTCTTTGCACGTTTCTTCAAGCGTTCCGTCCGCGTCGTGTGAATGTCCAACGGTTGACCATGCAACGAGTCCAACGCTCATTCCATGGCACGATCCGTGCCAGTTCGGGAGTAGGCTACCGTTGCGGAATGGGTTTCGCAATTGCGACGGATTGTCGTCGGTTTGTCGACACGGCCTTGAACAGGGCGGCTGTGTCATTTCTGTGCATGAGTAACCAATCATCATTGTGGGACAGGTATTCGCACACACGCGATCCGTGACGGATCAGCGCGTAGTCGAAGCCGTAGCGCTCGGCTTCTCCGGCGATCCGCTCCGGATACGTCTGTAACTCGATGTATCGGAGCAGGCCTTCGTCGCGATGCAATTCGCATCGATCGTCGATGTAGATTCTCGACGAGGGCGCGGCGTAGGCGAGATATCCGCCGAATCGCATTTCATTAAACACGCGGACGGGGCGCTCGGCGTCAGTGGACTCGCGCTTGAGCGCGGCGACGGCGTCCACCGGCCATATGTCGTTGGTCGCAACGCATCGGCCGGCGCCGATAACGGGCAGCTTCCAACCGGCGGATTGGACGCACAACGCGACCGTGAACAAGGCGAAGACGACGCAGCCGAATGGCCAGACGGCAGGCTGTCGGCGTATCAGTGGCTTGAACGATGTGATCGTTGATCGCAGTTTCTGATAGGCCGGATGATGGGGCAGCATGTCCGCGATGGCGAGTGCCGTCACGATGGCAAACAGCGGTCCGTGGCGAACCCGAGACAGGGCCAGCAGAAACCAGACGGCCGGCAGGAGCCAAGCCATGCGCAATCCGCGCGGCAGAACGCCGAGAATCACATAAACGTAACCGGCGGCGAGCAGCAGGATCATCATTCCTTCCGGGCTCAGCGGCGACAGTCGCGCATGTTCGATGATGACTTTCGGGATGACGCTGGAGCCCATGAGGCTGATCCAGACGCGCGGCAGGGCGGGACCGAACGGGTTCACGAGCACACTGATCGTGCAGAGGCCCACAACGATGCCGAGCAACGGCGCTCGCGGTTTTGCATAGGGAATCGAATCCGGATTTACGGAACGGGTTTCATCCTGACTGGATTCATCGCGACCCGAAGTTTGTCGAATTCGACGTCGCGCGGCACGGCCGACGGGTCGCAGTAACCTGAGTATTGCTTAGATGACGAGCGTTGCCATACCTCCAAGGACGCCG
>JAJDEC010000533.1 GCA_029259995.1 Phycisphaerae bacterium | reverse complement strand
CATTCTGCAGGGCAATCTTGAATTATCGAATGTCGATCCGGCGCGCGAACTGATCGAGCTGATCCGAACGCAGCGCGCATTCGAATTGAACTCTCAGGCGATTCAAACGGCGGACGAGACACTGCAAGTCGTCAATCAGTTGAGGAGATAACGTCAATAGTCTGAATCTGAGCGGGAATGAGACGGCGGAGACGTCATGAATATGCAACGAAGACATGGATGTTTTCAAATTACAGTCGCGATCCTGTTCGCGTGCGGCCTGACGCAAGTCGTCCGGGCCGGCGACATACGCATCGCACAAACCGTCGAGGTTGACTCGCCGACGGTGCGTCTCGGCGATATTGCGGAACTGTCAAACTTCGAGCAGGACCTCGAATCGCGAATGCTTGACGTTGTCGTCGCGGATACGCCGCGCGTCGGTGCGAGTCGCGAAATTCGAGCGTTAGAGGTTCGCGGCATTCTGCAACGGGCCGGCGCGAATCTCGCCCACATCCGCATCTATGGTTCATCGCGATGCGTCGTTTCGCGAAAGCGGGACGTGCCCGATCCGGCTGATGCCGGCGCCGGCGAGATCAAACACAAACCCGCCAAACCCCTTCGACGACATGCCGATATTCATCCCGTCGCCCCGGCCAGCAATACGCTGGAAGCGACGGTTCGCGACTATATCGAGGCGCGAGTCGCCCGAGATGACGGCCGATTGGAAATCATGCTGAATCGAACCAGTCGAACGGTGCGCGATGCACTGGATTCGACGGTCGCACCGGGCACGTATCGGATTCGCGAACGCGATCCGCTGGGGCTCGGTCTTTGTGCGTTGGACGTGGAACTGTTTGTGGACGGTCAAGCCGTCGAAACGATCGGTTTGATCGGTCAGATCGATTTGATCAAGCCCGTGCTGGTGGCGCGAAAGGCCATCAATCGCGGGAGCACGGTCGATCGACGCGACTTGAAGTTCGAAGACAGACGATTTTCGCGAGCCCAGGATGTCGGGCTTTCGGACATGGAACTCGCCGCGGGTTACGAGGCGACGCGTTTCATTCAGCCTGGCGAAATGTTGTCGATGCGAACGCTCAAGGAGAAACCGGTCATCGAACGCGGCGACATGGTGAAGATTCTCATCAGCGGCGACGGCGTTCAGATCACGACGACGGGCAAGGCCCAATCGTCGGGTGCTTTGGGCGACGTGATTCCCGTTGCGCGAAACGGCAGCCGCCGCAAGCGTGACGTGATTGATGCGATGGTGACCGGCCCGGGTGTCGTGACGTACGGCGGCGTTCGACAAGTTGCAAGACGATAGGGAGCAACGGCAATGCGACGCGTAGGGATATGGATAATGCTGTTTGCGTTCGCGCCCGTGAGTTGGGCGATGGCGCAGAGTTCGTCGCTCTTCAAGGCGCATCGGGCGCAGCAGAGCGCGACACGCGCCCAGACGACACGGCCGGCGGCGAATGGTTCGATTCCGGCGAATGCCGGCGCGATGGGCGGCGTGATGGGGACGATGCAACCCGTCGGCGGCGTGGGGCAGATGGCTCCGACGCAGGCGGCCCCGCGTGTGCAGAACCCGGCGTTGGCGCAGATGTCATTGATTTCGACGCCCGCACCGCAGCCGAAAATCATCAAAGTCAACGATCTCCTGGGCGTCATCGTCCGGCATCGCTATCGAGCACAAATCGATGCCCGGCTCCAGCAGGACAATGGCTGGGACGTGGAAAGCAAGCTCGACGCGTGGTTCCGGATTCACGACAAAAAATGGCAGCAGCAGGGATTCGCCGGCGGCACGCCGGAGACGAAGTTCTCGCATTCCAGCGAACTGGAGAACCAGGGCCGAACGAATCGACGTGACGTTCTTGAGACGCGGATGCAGGGCAAAGTCATTGACGTCAAGCCGAACGGCAATCTGATTATCGCTGCGTATTACTCGATCTCATCCGATCACGACACGCAGTCGCTGGTCCTGAGCGGCGAAGTGAACCAGGGCGATATCTCGCCGGACAACACGGTCACAAGCGACAAAGTGTTTGGCCTGAAGATCGGTTCGGCGCCCACGGGGGCCGTGATGGACGCGACAAAACGTGGTTGGTTGAAGGAACTGGTTGACAAGGTCCGGCCCTTCTAGGGATTTGCAGGAACGTGTGATGGCCTGTTCGGCCGGGCGAGCAATCGCTGGACGTTGGTGAGGAGTGTTGGTGATCCGAGTGAAGAGAACAGTTCGACGGAATGCAGTGACGACGATGGCGATCGCATTGGCGACGCTGTGCGGATCGATCGCGGCGTCCGCTCAAACGACCATCTCGGATGTCACGCATCTGAAGGGGCGTCGCGTCAATACGTTGACGGGTTACGGACTTGTTGTCGGCCTGAATGGTTCGGGCGATGGCGGCAAATACGCACCTTCCATTCGCGCCATGGTCGCGATGCTCGCAAAATTCAACATTCCCGTCGCCGTCGATGAGCTCGGCAAGTCGAAAAACGTCGCGCTGGTCTGGGTCGACGTCACGCTGCCGGACAACGGCGTGCGTGAGGGCGATCAGGTCGACGTCAAACTCAGCGCCGTCGGCGAAGCCAAGAGCCTGATGGGTGGACGCCTTGTCACGACGCCGCTTCAGGGACCCGGGTTGGATGCAATATTCGCGTTCGCACAGGGCGCGGTTCGCGTGACGGATCCGAAGAACGAACCCACGACGGGGACCGTACTGAACGGCGCCGTGATGGAAGAGGACATCGTCCACAACTACATCAACGAACTCGGTCAGATCACGCTCGTTGTCGAGGATGTCCACGCGAGTCACGCACTCGCATCCGTCATCGAACAGACGATCAACGAGGACGTTTCCGAGATCGGTCAGATTCGACGCATCGCGATGGCGCAGGGGCCGAAGAACGTTCTCGTGCAGATTCCGACGGAGTACTTCAGAAATCCCGTCGGCTTCATCGGGCGAATCGAAGGTCTGGAAATGCTGATGCCGAGGGGCGAGAGTCGGATCGTCATCAATCGTCGAACGGAGACGATCTCGATCGGCGCGAACGTGGAGATCGCCCCGACTGTGATCGTTCACGAAGGCATGACGATCACGACGGCCACGCCGACGCCGACGCCCACGGAAGACGATCCGCGCATCGATGTGGAGCGCGCCGTCGGTATCGGCACGACGGGAACCGGCGGCACGAAGTTGCGCGAACTGGTTCGCCGACTGAACCTGCTGAATGTACCGGCCAAGGACATTATTGAAATCATTGAAAACCTATACGCGAACGGACAGATTCGCGGCAAGCTGGTTGTACGGGACTGACGGCTCATGAGTTCGGCATTGGCACAATTCGGATCCCCTGACCAGGCGACGACGCTCGCGACGGACGCATTCATGCGCCGGGGCGCTTCGCCGAAGTTCGCTGTCGGCGGTACGGCGGCGGGGGCGAGCGAGGCGCAGGGCGGCAAGTCGGCGTCGCCTGATGCGGATCTGCGAGGCATTGTCGGCGAGTTCGTCGGCAACGTGTTCTACGGAACCCTGCTTCGGCAGATGGAGCAGACGACGATCAAAGGCAAGTACATGCACGGCGGTCGTGGCGAAGAAGTTTTCCAGTCGCAGCTGCACATGGAATATGCCAAGCGGCTGGGGCGGGCGCCGGGCGATCCGATTGCGGATCGAATTTACGAATCGATGACGCGCGGTAAGCGCGCGGCCGAAGCACGATCGAGCGATACAAACACGTCGGCGGCGAATCCGGGCGTCGGCGCCGGATCGGCCGAGGCGGCAGTCAACAGGAGCACAGCGGCACAGTGAATCAAGAACGCGCGACATTGATGATGGGGGAACTGTGCGGCGTGCTGGAACGGCTCGTCGAACTTCAGGACGCATTGCAGCAGGTCATTCAGCGAAAGCTCGACGTGATGCGCACAAGCGATCCGACGGAAATCATGCGCGTCTGCGCCCAGGAGGCGGAACTCGCAGCGCAGGCCGCCAATCTCGATGCGGCGCGACGCCGGCTTGTCGGCGATCTGTGCGAGGTCGCGGGGATGGCGCGACCTTCGCAACCAGAGCGCGTGACGCTTCGGGCATTGTCGCAGGCGTTGAACGTCGATGGCCGCGAACGGTTATTGAGCCTGGGTGAAAATCTGCGAATGAAGATGCTCAAGGTTGCGGAGTCGAATCGAACGGTCGAACTGGTATGTCGCGAGATGCTTTCGCATTTCAAACGACTGTTCGCGGCGTTTTCGACGCCGGACGAAGAGAGCGGAATGTACTCGAACAAGGGCGATCGGCGTGCGGCCAACGGCGCGGCTGTCCTGGATGCGGTGGGATAACCATGGGATTGAGTTCGGCATTAAGTGTCGGGCGCACGGCGCTCGAAGCATATCAGGCGGCGTTGCAGGTCGCCGGGCAGAATATCGCCAACGTCGGAACCCCCGGCTATACGCGATCCAGTGTTCGGCTTACCGCGATTCCGGGCCAGACGTTCAGCGCCGGCCAGCTCGGTCAGGGCGTGCGCGTCAATTCCATCCGTCGGAACATCAATGAGGCCCTGCAGGCCCGACTTCGAACGGCCGTTTCCGATGTTTCGGCCGCCGCGATCGAACGCGATGCGTTGAATCAGATTGAAGGCGTTCTTGATCCGCTCGGTGAGCGCAATCTCGGTTCGCTGGTTTCGGACTTCTTCGGATCGCTGAACGATCTTCAGAACAGCCCGGACAATTCCGCGACGCGCGGCATCGTTGTGAATACAGCACAAAGCCTGATTCAACGGATCCGGGATACGCGGGAGCAGTTGATCTCCTTTCGCGGT
>JAJDEC010000532.1 GCA_029259995.1 Phycisphaerae bacterium | reverse complement strand
AACATCGACAACGGAAATCGTCCGCTGGACGGTTCGGAAGCGGTCTACTGCGACACGCTCGTTCTGGAGAACAATGCGACGTTGTTCCTCAACGGCATCGCGCTCTTCGCCGGCGGTCAACAGATCTTGGCGGGCCCCTTTGGCGGCGGCGAAGTCGTCGAACGACAGGCGTGCTGCCTGCCGAACGCAACCTGCACGATGGAGATTCCCGATTGTTGCACCGGACTGAGCGGCACACCACTCGGGAACGGCTCGCAATGTAACAGCAGCGCCGGCGGCGCGTGCCCGCCCGTCGGGGCATGTTGCCTGCCGGATGCGACGTGCATCGCATCGACGCCTGCTGTCTGCATTGCCCAGTCCGGAGGTTATCGCGGCGACAACACGTCGTGTGCGACGATCGACTGCGCGTCGCCTCCGATTTCGCAGGTTCCGACGGGCGCCTGCTGCATCAATGACGGCGCATGCAATGTCACGACAGAAGCGGACTGCACAAACGGCGGCGCGACTTATCGAGGCGACAACTCGCTGTGCGCCGACGCCGGCTGCTCGCTTCCGGCGCCAAGTCCGACGACGCCACCCGTCGGCGCGTGTTGTATGACAAATCTCACCTGTATCGATCTGACGGCCGCGGATTGCACGGCGGCCAACGGTGAATTCTTCGGAAGCAACTCGAACTGCGGCACCACGGACTGCCGGGCCATTCAACCGCCGGGGCCCCAGACGGCGCCCGAGGCAGACCTGCTGGACGAGGCGATCTGCCGACTCTTCAAGCAGTCGCTTTGCGGCATTCCCGGCTGCGCTCCCTGCGGCGCGATGTCGTTCATTGCGACGCTCATCGGGATTCGCCGAATGCGCCGTCGGCGTCGCCAATGATTCGCCCGATAGACAGCTCACCACTTCATCTGTAATATTGCCCGCGTTATACGCGTCCGGGCCGGAGGCGAGTGCTCTCCGTCCGCGCGCATCGAAAGACAGGGCATGAAAGCGCGAGAACTCAACAAGATCGGATTCCCCACTGGTCCCATTGTCGCCGAAATCCTCAAGGCATGTGGTGCGGCACAGCGCGCCGGCATGACGGCCGCCGACGTGCGCGACGCCGTCCACAAGCTCCACGCCGATCCGGCGTCGATGATCGATTCGCCGCATTTCGGCAGGATTGCCGACGAACTCATCAACGGCTCGCCGAACAATTACCACTTCCGTGCCGAGAACGAAGCGAGTTCGCTCTACCGGATCTGGGGGGCGGAACAGATCGACGACGGCGCGATCCGGCAGATGGAGAACGCCGTCCGATTGCCGATCAGCGTCGGCGGCGCACTGATGCCCGACGCACATCTCGGTTATGGACTACCGATCGGCGGCGTGCTTGCGACGGAAGGCGCTGTCATTCCATACGCCGTCGGCGTGGACATTGCGTGCCGGATGATGCTCAGCGTGCTTCCGATGCCGATTGCAGCCGGCGGTGTCGATCCGATTGACAAGAATGAGAATGAGCTGATTCGCGCCGTCGAAAAGAACACGCGATTTGGCGCGGGGGCAAAATTCAGGGGGCGTGATCGGCGCGACGCGCCCGTGCTCGACATGGACTGGACGATCTCGCCGATCATCCGGAAGGTCCGGCTCAAGGCGGAAGAGCAACTCGGCACGAGCGGCGGCGGCAATCACTTTGTCGACATCGGCGAGATTGAATTCACCGAGGCGTTTCGCGGCGTCGAAGCGGGGCGCTATGTCGCGATCCTGACACATTCGGGCTCGCGCGGTCCCGGCGCGATGACGTGCGAGTATTACAGCAAGATGGCGATGTCGCAGCATCCGAACATTCCGCGCGAATTCAGGCATCTGTCGTGGCTGCCGCTTGACGGTGACGGCGCGGAATACTGGGCGGCGATGCAGTTGATGGGCGAGTTCGCATCGGCGAATCATCATTGCATCCACAAGACGATTCTGCGCGATCTCAAGTTGAAGCCGTTGCTGCAGATCGAGAACCATCACAATTTCGCGTGGAAGGAAACGCACGGCGGTCGTGAAGTCGTCGTCCATCGCAAAGGGGCGACGCCTGCGGGCGCCGGCGCGCTCGGGATTATTCCCGGCTCGATGGCATCGCCGGCGTATGTGGTCGAAGGCAAGGGCAATCATGCCAGCTATGATTCGGCAGCACACGGCGCCGGCCGCGTGATGTCGCGCAAACAGGCGAAGCAGACATTCACGTGGAGTCCGGTTCGAAGCGATCTTCGCAAGCAACGCGTCAAACTGATTTCCGCGGGGATCGACGAAGTGCCCGGGGTCTATAAGAACATCGATCACGTCATGGCGGCGCAGTCCGATTTGGTCGAGACGCGCGCGCGTTTTGTACCGCGCATCGTTAAGATGGCGGATGACGGTTTCGTCGAAGACTGATGACCCAGGAATTTCTCGCGCGGAAGGCCAAGATGCAATCGACACGACTGAAACAGAACCGGCGACAAACTGCGATCGTGCGCGTCGGCCGACTGATGATACTTATTGCCGTGCTCGGCGTTCCGCTGATCGCGGGAACGTCATGCTCGATCGCATTGCCCGATTTCAATCTGCCGACGGGGCCGTTCCTTCTGAAGGGAACTTTCATGCAGATTGATCGTTTTGGTCTGTCGCCGTGCTTTGCGTTCGAGGGCGACAACGGGATTTTCTATCATCTGTTTCAGGATGTGAATCTCGACGACGATTTATTCGACATGGCGACGACCGTCGGTGTTCGTTCGCGACTTCTTCTTGAGATCCGATCGGATCTTGAAGTCACATGCGAACTCGGTCCCGTTGTTGAAGTTCGCGAAGTGCGCGAGATCATCGGCGGCGGGTAGCGGCTATCGCATGGTGGCGAACGGATCCGTCGTGTTGTCGAAACCGTCGGCGCCTGAATCGCGATCGAAACTCGACTGTTCGTATTGTGTGTACGCCGTCGCTTCCGACAATTCGCGATCGGCGGCGGGCATCTCATCGACATCGTCGTCCAACATCGGTACAGGCGCGTCCTCGTCGACGCCGGGCGGTGCGGATCGGAGCATCGTTTCGGGTATGTCCGGCGTCTTGCTCACTTCGGGCTTCTTCGCTGTCTCGATTGGCGCATACAGATCTCTTCGAATCGGCGCGAGTCGTTCCTCGCGCTCCTCGTCGGTCTCTCGAAGCCTTTTCATGATGGCGTCGTAGGGACCGAACCAGAGACTCATCAATCCAAACCCGGCCAGCATCAGCATGAACCAGTTAACGAACATCGACATGACTTTGTCGTATTCCCAGTAGTGGGGATCCTCGGGATCGTAGAGGATTGATGCGGCATGTTCTTCATAGACGCTGTGCGGTCGCATCCAGTCGGGCATGTCGACGGAGACGCGTGACTGCCAGACGATCTTCTCGCCGCCTTTCGTGTGATAGACGACAGTCTTGAAGCATTCGTCGCTGTACTCGGTAACGCGATGGTACTTCGAAATCTCCCCGCGGATTCGATCCACGCGCGTGTCCAGATACATGACGGTTGCCGTCGTCCGCACGGCGTTGTCGGACAGTTTCCAGTTTCGATACAAATGATAGAACGCCCAGCCGGCGCACAGCATTCCGACGGTGTACGTGATTGCCAGTACGGATCCTCGACTTCGCATTGACTCTCTCTCCGCGGGCAGAATGACCTGGACGTTGGCACTCTCATCGGTCGGACATCGCGACGGATTCGGCAAGCCGGGATCGTCGATCAGCGCCTTGCGGCGCCAGGCCCCGAATTTTCGGCGATGTTTCGGATTTCTTTTGTCGCATCGACATATTCGGACTTTCGACTCGCTGCCCCGGGACGCGAAAAAAGTATCCACGTGCAAGCGCCCGCAAACTGCCGCAAACGCTCGCAAAATCCTTTCCTGTGCGTGTCAGCAACGATTGAGCCATCCTATTGATCGTGTCTTGACCCGCGCATCGCTTATCGGGGCGATTTCGCGGTTAACCCCGAGACGCCGCGCGTGTCGACGCCTTCAATACAATGAGGTGATTCGGCGGCTGGCTTGAGACCGCCATGGTCTTGAACTGCCGATACGTTCTGAGGAGGATTTCGATGCGATCATTCACTTTCGCCGGACTGCTGGTCTTTTCGTTGTTTGCAACGATGGGCCAGACATGCACGACGGTCGGCTTTCCGATTATTCCGGGCGGCCCCATCGGTGGAGGGCCGTTTGTCGATCCAGGTGTGACGGTCACAGTGATCAACAACACGGACTTCGATATTGATCCGTTCATCGAGTACGAGGACATTGACGGAAACGTGTTCTCACTCGATCTGGGAATCGTCTTTCCGGGCGAGATCGTACCAACGGATTTCTTTTGCGATGAGGTGATCTTCCTGACGAGCACGAATGCGGAGCAATACGTGTTCAACGACGTGATCGTTCTGGAGGAGCTTCCGTTCTTCGAGCAGGATTTCGAGTTTTTCTGCGGCGAAGAGGTCACGTTCGAGTTCATCGGTAATGATCTGGATTTTGACGTGATTGTGGACGCGGACGGATTTGTCATCTATTGACTCGGATTGCAGAACGATTCATTGAATAAGGGGCGCGGGGATTGGTCTGGGCCGGACAGGCGGTCCGCAGGCTCGGCGTTTGATTCACTCCGCTTGTGTGCTGAGAACAGGCCAACGAATTTCCGACATTCACTAGTCTCCCTTTGGTCCCGGTAAACACCAACATCCCTCACGTCGCCGGCAACGGATCGTGTGCGTCTTCCTGACGCCAGGTGAGTGTCCGATGTTTTCGAACTTCGCACTGAAAGTGCGACCTGTGGGAGCCCTGGACAAACGAAGACCGCAACGGGGTCGAAGTGCAGTCCTGGGCCTCTGGTTGATGCAAGTGTTTAGCCCTGAATGGGCGTTCAAATTCTCGGACAACCTACGACAAGCAACCAGATACACGTGGGGATGGGAAGGTACCGATGCGGGGCGGACGAGATCGAGACGTTGTGGCGTCCCTCTGCGCCCTGGGCACTGGGTGGCAAGCACCCAGTGGCACGGGGGATGGGAACGTACCGATGCGGAGCGGACGAGATCGAGACGTTGTGGCGTATCATCACGTCCTCCACAACGAGGCTCGCGACACGTTGCGGGATGTTCGCGTCTATCTGACAGTCCCCGAAAATGACGACGATCAGGCGATTGAAAGCGATCGCATCGAGCCCTTCGGGCGCGACGTTCATGTTTCCAATCGACGCGACGAGTACGGCAATCAATTGAAGCGGGTGGCGATTGCGGAGATCAAGTCGGGCGAGGACATGCGGATTGGTTCTTCTTGCGAAGTCATTCTGCGACCGCCGGCGCGGGTGGATGTTTCGAGGAAGTCAAGAAAATCGTACGACGGCGGCGAATCTGATGCGGGACTATCCGGACCCGAATAAGCGAGCGGTCGCGATTCATCATTTGATACCTGCCGAGACGAATAAGTAGGCCGGCGGGTCCACAGATTCGTTCTGGGCGACCGCGATGGTTATAATCGACCCATGAATCGTCATCGATTCCGCGCATACCGATAGACAACGTCAGCGGGTGAACTTGAGTCGAATGGAGCCGCGCGGCTGCCGGTGATTTCCCATCGCGCTTGCGGCCGACCAAATTGGGGGATGGAATGAAATATTCGTTTCGAGGCTGCGTCGCGTCGCCTGCAACATTCATATTGCTCTTCGTGATCGCGCCGGTTTCGGCGCAGCAGTTTCAGGATCAGAGCAGCACGCGATTTCCCCTGCCCGCACTGAGCGAATACACGAATCAGTTGACGATCGGCGATCTCGACAACGACGGGGATCTCGACATCGTCTGGGCCAATGGCGGCAATTTCACGTCGGCCGGTTCGCCGGAGCTTGCGCGAATTTTCATTAACAATGGCACTGGCTTCTTCGCAGACGAGTCCATCGCGCGCGGATCGGTCAGCGGCCTGGCGCGTGGCGTGGAGCTTGGCGACATTGAGGGCGACGGCGATCTGGACATCATTATCGCGCAGGATTTCAACAGGCAACCCATGCTGCTGGTGAACGACGGGGCGGGCTTCTTCTCAAATGAGACGATCGCCCGGCTGCCGGCGATGCTACTGTCGAGTCCGCGGGCGCAGTTCGGCGACATCGACAATGACGGCGATCTCGATCTGTACTTCGCGCACGGCGGAGCCGTCAGCCGATTCGGTTCGGGGCAGAACCAGATCTTTCTAAACGATGGCGCCGGGTACTTTTCGATCGGGACCATGTTCCGACATCCGACGGCCGTTCTGCCTGAGCCGATGGACGCGATTTTCGGGGATGTCGATGGTGATTTCGATCTGGACATCCGGACGGCGAGCACGGCGTCGGCCGCATCCCGTATGTATCGCAACAACGGCAGCGGCTACTTCACATTCATCGGCGGCGTTCCAAGCGACAACAACGCGTACTCTTATGATTTCGGCGACATTGATGGCGACGGGGATCTCGACTTGTTCGGCGCCAACGCCAATCCCGCCGGCAACAATTCGGATCTGCTGCTCCGCAACATCGGCTTCACTTCGTTCACAGACATTTCCGTCAACCTGTCGCCGAATCCGACGGTGGATGACAACGATTCGAAGTTCTTCGACTACGACAACGACGGAGATCTGGACTTGATCGTGGCCCGGCTGGGCGGGAGTGCCGAGCGCATCTACAACAATGACGGCACGGGCGACTTCACGGAAGTCGGCGGATTGATCACATCGATCGGCGATTCGACGCTCGACATCATGGTCGCGGATCTGACGGGCGACGGGCGCCTGGACATCGTGACGGCCCAGGGTGAATCGGGGAGTTTCGTCAATCGCATCTACGTCAACACGACAGGGCCGGTCGATGATCGGGCGCCTCGGATCGTAGCGACGGAGCAACTGGCGGATACGTCGGACGCGGGGCCTTATGTCGTTCGCGCGGCGATTCTCGACGACATGACGAGCGATCGGAATTTCTTCGATCGCGGCGTGACGCTGAGTTACTCGGTTGGCGACGGTCCGGTTCAACAGGTTGCGATGCGCTACAGCGGCGGTCAGATCTATCGCGGGGAGATCCCCTCGGCGGGCTGCGGCGGCGGTGTTGTGATCTATCATGTCGAAGCGCGTGATTTCGCGAACAATCTCGGTGTCGGCGAGACGATGTTTTTCCTTGTGACGGGCGGCGGCGGCATGGCCGGCGATTTGAACAACGACACACTGATCGACGCCGTGGACGGCGCGGTCCTGGCGGATGTGTTGTTGGGGATTGATACGGATCCGGAGCATGTGTGCCGGGCGGATGTGAACAACGACGGCAATATCGACGGGCTGGATGTTGCGGCGTTTGTGGATGCGGCGGTTTGACAGAGGGCGTGCCGGACGGCTGCGTGAACTTGATTCAATTGCCGTTTCTGAACCCGGCCTACCCGCGCGGCGGCGCCGATCCAATAATCAGGTCCCGTCGCCGCAGCCAATCGAGGATCGAGCCATACCACTCGATCAGGCGCTGCCCCGATTCGTCCATCGTTCGGTAAGCCTCGCGCACCGCCCCCGGCATCCTGATCGATTCCCGCGAGATAACGATGACAGTCGTGAAATCGTTCAGTACATAAGACGTCTCATCAGATCCGTTAACAACACACCTGGCCAATTTGATTTCCGGAAACAGCGACTGGTTCCATATGAGGAATTTCTTCGGTCGCCCCGCGCCGAGCATCTCATCGATCCTGGAAGTGCGTCCGCCAACAGGATGGGGCTGTTCCGCCTCGATGTGCGAGAAGGTAACGGGCTGCTGCGTGGGACTCTCTTTGGCAGCAAAGACCACGTCGTGCGTCTCGTTCGCAAACGCAAGCAGCTCATTGATATCGTCCAGCGATGCGCGTAACCTCTGCCGGCGGCTGACCGTCAAGAAGCGCTCACCTCCCGGAATTCGCTCGACCTGTGCGGGCGAAATCCAGTCGTGGTCTTCGTAGTACTTGCAGCGCCGCTTGAACCAGCGCACCAGGCTCTGAAACCACTTCTTGAACGCATCAGAACGCTGATCGCAGGTGTAGAGCCGCCCCGACGGCCCCCCCAACTCGGCGACGTCGGAGAAGTTCCAGTCGACGAGATAGATTTCACCTCCCGCGCCGTCGTCCTCGGCGGCGCGCTTCTCCGTGATGGGCGGCGGCGAAATCGACGCATTCCATAGCAGCACTGTCCGATGGTCCGGACCGCGCGCGTCGACCACCTCATTCAGCGCTCGATACGTCGGCGGCGGGTCCGTTGCATTCGTCCTCGCCAACAGCCGCACATCGGCGCGCGACAGCGCCCACGCGATGAATTCATCGAGTTCCTCCGGTGTCACGGAGTAGCTCAGGATTCGATTGTTCCCCATCATCGCACATTGTAGCGACAGCGCAGGCGCCGCATCCATTGCCAGAGCAGGTATTGGGGAATCACTGCTTCGATTCTCATCCGCAAGAGCACCCCGTCAAGACCACTCAAGCTCCATCGACTCCCCCACCGGCAGCTCGCGCCAATGCGTTCTCAGCTCCACGACGTGGCTTCGCATCGTTGCCAGATCCACATCGGAAATTTCCGGCGCCGCCGTCGGCTTGCGCACGTTTGTCATCGCCCGCCGCAATTCCGCATTAAAGTCCTCGAACGGCATTTCGCCGGCCAACTCCATCTCCAACAGGCCCACGATGAACTCGGCCGCGCTCGCCTCGGGCGGAATGTCGATCTTCGTCGACGCGGCGGCGACATTGAAGTCTTCGATGTTCATTCCCTCGGCGAGCAGGCTGTAGAATGCGCGATGATAGCCGAGTGTCGTTTCGACAACATGATGGCAGAGATCGTGCTCGGCACCGACGATGGTTTCGGCCAAGGTTTGCGTGCCATCGGAACGCTCGCAAATCAGAAGCGGGGACTTGTTGCGGCGCTTGGTGAGTTGGATTCTCAGTCTGGGGGTTCTTTGGGTCATTGTCATATTCCATCGTCGCATCGTCACGCAACATGACATGTCGGGTCGATGACCCGACCTACGCAATCTACTGTGTGCGAGATCGTGCCCGCAATTCGTTTTGACATGGGCCGCGCGACCGCATGCCGACGCTGGGCATCGGCATGGCACGCGGCGATTGGCGTCAGTTTTGCACGCGGCGACTGATCCGCGGTGCGGACTCTGCGGAATTCAATCCGTGTCTCATTATTTCCGTTCTATCGATACCGTCGTGGGTGGCTCCATGTTGTCAATTCCGTCGGACGTCTGCGAGTTATTTTGCAGGTGTGCGCGAAAGAACGCGACAAGCAGACCGGCAGTCAGTCGTCGCATCGGTTCGCGATCCGCGTTGGTCGGACAGACGCTCGCGGCGAGAGACGCGGTTTCTTCGTCGAGCATGTCGGCGTGACCGTAGTCTGTTGCGATGACGAGCACAGACGGCGACGGGCATGCGTCGAAGAACTGAAGGTAGTTGTCGCCGTCGGGGGCGCACGCGCCGCCGATGCCGGCGCCGAGAATCAGCGTCGGGATGTCGAAGTCGAACGGGCCATCGACGACGCGCGGTTGATTGCCGCCGGGACCTCCCGTGCCATCGACCGGATCGATTCCGACGAGGGCGGCGATGCGCGTTGCGCCGGCATCCGCCACGCCGAAGGCAACTTTTCCACCGCGGGAATGACCCGCAAGACCGATGCGGGCGTTGTTGAGTTCGATATTCGGGAGTTGATCGATCTGCGACGGGATCCATTCGATGACGACGGCGGCGCGCTCGGTTTCGATGGCGGCGGTGGGCATACCGATGAGGGGACCGACGCCAGCGTCGTACATTCGCGGCAGGATAACGACGAAGCCGTGGCTGGCGATGTGGCTCGCGATCTGGTCGTAGGAATGGTTCGTGATTTGGAACGCGTGTTGGAGAACGATGACGCTGTATGTCCCGGGGGTTGTCGGGGCGACGATGCGGAGTTTGAGAGGTGCGTTCTGATCGCAGCGATCGAGGTCGATGGACGTGATCGGCAGTGCCGCGGGAACATACGGATCGCCGGCCCCGAGAAACGCGGCGGCATCGGATTCAGTCGATGGTGCGGATGGGGCTGTCGGGCAAAGATCGCCGAAGTCGCAGGCGAGTGATGCGCAGCAGGCTGCGATCGACAGAGTGAGATTGATGATCGCGCGCGTTTTCATGGTGACAGCCTCGTCGAATCCGTAATGCGGATGGCTCACGAAGCCTATCGCAGATTGCAACTGGAGCACAGCCTCCGACATTCATTTCCGGCAGTGTGCAGCCATGGGTGCGGAGCGGCGGAGTGAGCATGAACAATGGCCTGAATCGTGCACGGTAAAACGGTTGACGCATGCACTGCGGCAAGGGTGCGGCCCGGCAATTATTTGGCGACAACGGCAGGGCAATTCACTTGAATTCATTGTCAGATTGATTGACTTGCAAATCGGGATTGTTGTAGTGTTTCTTATGGGGGCGGAGAAGTCGAACGGGCGAGTGCCTCCGACAATTCTTGGGTATTCGTCGTGATCACGCCGCCGAGGCAAAAGCATGCCATTTGGCCCGCACATGGAATGGGGCGGGCTGATTGTCATCGATCGTTAGATCTTCGTCGGGCGGCGGCGGGCACAGCTGAATTCGAACAAGGAGACATGCCATGAATCTCAGAATTCCCAGCGCCGAACACATCGGATTCGACTGTGGAGCGCATCCTGCGGGAGCCCGCAACATCGGGCGAGCGATGCCTGGCGGCATCATTGCATTTTCCATTGCATTGCTCTTTTTCGCCAGTCCTGTCTTCGCTTCGCTGAGTGTACTCAGTACGAATCGAACCGTTTCGGCGTTTGGGACGAGCTTCTGCGCCGGTTGTGGTCCGAACGGCGAGGATGAGGTTTTCTCCAACGGTGATTCGATCTCCAGCATGCTGGCGGGCGTGTTCAGCGAGTCTGTCGGCAGCGTCGGCAGCAACTCTGGCCAGACGAGCGATGTGACGTCAACAGGTATCTCGGGTTCAGGTGGTGTCGTTGTCGGCTCGACGGGCAACAACGATGCAGACAGCAGGATGCTGGTCGAATTCATGGTCACGCGGAATGAAGGCCTTCGGTTGAGCGGAGACGTGACCGTGCATTCGGGCTTCATGGCAGTCACTTCATACGTTTTCCTGCGATCACCGACCGGTGTCGTATTCTCCAGGGAGACAATGACTGCCGGGATGAACGGGAGTTTTGACGAGATCGTCCAATTGGAGGCCGGCGTCCTCTATACGCTGGACGCCAATGCGACTGGCGCTGATTTCGAAGGAATACAGAGCGACGGCAGTTGGTCGGTCAACTTGACACCGGAGCCGGGCACTGCGCTTCTGTTGGTCGGCAGCGCCATCGGGCTCGGTTTGCGACGGCGACGACGTATCACTGCGTGAAGGTCGGCGTCGTGGGGACGGCCGGCATGAACGATCGATCCGGCCAGACATTACATTGGTTGAGCATTTGGGCGATTGTGCCCTGCAACGGGGGCCAGTCGACGCACGGCGCACGCTCGACGTGACAAATACATCTGGCGCGGCATCGAAGCGTCAACACTTCCAGGTCGTGAGTCTATCAAGAAAGACCGGGGGAATTCCGCCCGATTCGCGCCCCCCTGCGCAATGTGTTGCCGGGGGCACGTTGGCGTGCTCGGCGGCGGCAGATCCGTTGTCGATCACGGGATCGCGCCGTGACGACAATGACATTCCCCATCGGCGAAGTTGATTTATTCACCTGAGGCCAAACGTGTGTGTGTATTTTTTTTGGTTCTTCACCGAATTCCGGGACGGCAATGCGTAAGAGAAATCTCGTCGCAATCCCGGCCTTGAAGAGGCTGGGCTATTTTCATGTCGTCCCTACTGGGACTTGGTGGAATGCAGCCGCCGCGCTAAGGACAGCGCGGCTCCAAATGGGGTCCGATCTTGATCAACGCGCGCCCCCCAGAAAGTGCATTCGCCGTCACAACGAGCTGTCTTGATTCGCCCGCGCAAATCCGTGAAGAACCGTTTTTTTCGATTGGAGGTAAAACCCAGGCATTCGTTCAACAATCCTCAACACTCGCGAATCCTCAGGATCGCCTTTCTTGCTGCGTTGGCGCTGCGAAGGATTCGCACATCATCAACGAGACTGCAGCGAATGGTCCGCGACGCGGACCCTACGAGTCATACATTTGGCACGATTGTTCCTGCGTTTCGCATGCTGAACGCAAACCCCGCAGAAAATCGACCGCCCCCCAAACCTTTGCATTCGCAAACGGTGGGCACCTATGTTATCACGTATTGGAATAATGAATCGCTTACGTGCAATTCATCCGCTTGTCACTCACAGTCAACGTGCCTGTTGTCCGCCTGATCGATGATATCATCCGGACTGACGGACCATCGGGCTGACGAAGATCGCGCCGGAGCGCGATAGCCACCGCATCGGTCCCTTGCATACACGGAGCAGCATCATGGCATCACTGAATTTTCTGGATCATAGACTTGCTACATTTATCGGTCGCCGCGGCCGCACGTTCGCCGCGTTAACCCTGGGCGGCGTGTGCCTCTTCAATGTCGGATGCCTCGGCGACGCCACTGCCGGCGTCGGGACCGCAGTCAATGTGATCGGCGGTGTGGTCGACAAGGCTGACGTAAAGGACAAGCAGACGGAATTGCTCGGACGACCGCCGTCGGCCGCCGACAGGTTACTTGGTCCGTCGCTGGACGTGCAGCGTGAACAGGGCGGCCGTCGCGTCTGGCGGATCTACGACGTCAAAGGCGTAACCAACCCGCTGGGGAAGGATCGCTACGTCGTGGAAGTGACGGGCGGAAAAATTCGCTCGCTGTCGCGCGTCGAGACGACGCCCGACGCCAAGTTCGACCTGCCGCGCGCGGCGCTGCTCGAGGACAAGGTCAAGGGCAAGTCGCCGGCCGAATGCGGGCGGGAGTTGGAAGAGCGACCGATCGTCAGTGTGCGCAGCGAAAAGACCGGTCGATTGCGGCAGCTCTATGACGGCCGGATTATCAAAATTTTCAGCAAGCCGTATTACTGCATCCTGAAGTACGACGCCCAGGATCGCTGCGAAGACGTAGACTTCCAGAAAGTCGGGGCGTCGACGCGCGATGACCCGTATGGAAAAGAATGAGCGGCGTGCTTGAGCGATGACCCAGCCTTTGCATTCGCAAGGGATGGGGCACGCCTGCCGAATGAAATCCGCGTCGTCATCCGGCAATGTCCATAGCATGTGCAAATAGTCGGGCAACATCACCAATGCGCGAATGTCGAACGGATCACCTTGGCGCATCGATTCCAGTGCGCGACGCAAGGTGGATCGGGCCACGTCCGTCGTCAGGATTCGCGCGCGGTGCGGACCCTACGGGCTGCCCGGATCACTGGCGAGAGAGGCGGATTGACGAAGGGCTTCGGATTTTTGGGGCTGGTTCGTCGCGTCGTAGAGGGTGATCAGGGATTGTGTTGCGCGCGGGTGCAATTCCGGGATGCGCTTCCGCAGCATTTCGTCTTCCAGTGCATTGAGACAAAGGCGCAGTTGCGCTTCGGCCGGTTCGTATCGCCCCGCCTTCATGAGCAGCTGCGCCCAGTGCTCGCGAAGGATGGGCGTGAACCAGAAGTCGGCGGGCATGCCGCGTTCCGCCTGCGCCACGGCGCGGGCCAATCGCCGCTCGGCTTCGGCCGATTCGCCCTGTTCGGCGAGCAACGTCGCGAGCCCCACCGTCAATCGCAGCGTCTTGAGATGGGCTTCGCCCCACAGCGGCGTGCCGAATTCCAGCGTTCGACGATAGAGCGCTTCCGCCTCCGCCGATTCGCCCGACTCCCGCAATACCTCTGCAAGGTAAAGTTGATAGCTCAGCGTCTTCTGATGGTCGTCGCCCAGCGTGCGCCTTGCTGTCGACAGCGTCTCTCGCAACAAATCCGCGGCTTCCGCCGGACGGTTCTGAGCCCGACGCAATCGAGCAACGTGATTGGTTCGATCCAGCGTCTCGCTGTGTTCGTCGCCTCGCAAGCGACGCGTCGTGCTCAGCAACTCGAACAGCAGCGGCTCGGCATCGTCCGTCTCCCCCGCACCGACGAGTAATGCTGCAAGGTTCTCCATCGCATTCAACGTGTCGGAATCCTCGTTGCCGAATTCGCGGCGCGCGAGTGTGAGCGCCTCTCTCGCGCGGGGGATGGCTGTTTCGAAGTCCTTCCGCCAGAAAGCGACCGGCGCCAGCTCGTTCATCGCATCGAGCGTACGGCGATCGGCTTTTCCTAACTCGCGACGATAGATCGTGAACGCCTGCTGAAGATGCACGTCAGCCTTCGTGTACAAGCCGAGGCTCTGATAAGACACGCCGATGACACCGCGGAGGCGGGCCTCGACCAGCGGCTGATCGGCGAACTCGCGGCCGACTCGCCCCGACGCGGCATCGAGCAATTCCCTGACGCGCACGTTCGGACCGGCATTGTTCAGGTTGGCTTCGCCCAGTGTCTCGACGAGGAAGACGACGACGGCCTCGGCCTCATCGCGCGCCGCCGAGGCGTGCACTGCCTGAATGACGGCCATCGCCAAGCCGACGCTCAGTGCGATGATGGCAACGAGCCCGCCGAAGACGACGGCACGATGACGCCTGGCGAATTTTCGCATCTGATAAACCGCGCTCGGCGGTCGCGCGACAATGGCTTCATCGTGCAGGAATCGGCGCAGATCGGCGGCCAGTTCACTGGCCGATGTATAGCGGCGGTGTTTGTCCTTCTCCAGCGCTTTGGCGACGATCGTGCTGAGATCGCCTCGAAGCGCCTTTCGAATCGTTCCCATCGAGACGGGCTCGACTTCTCGAATAACGCGCAGCGCCTCAAAGACGGACTTGTCGTTCAGATCGTAGGGTAGTCGGCCGGCCAGCAGTTCGCAGGCGAGAACACCGATCGCGTACACGTCTGAGCGGATGTCGATATCCTTCGATGCGCCGGCGCTCTGCTCCGGACTCATGTAGGGCAGCGTGCCGACAAGCTGGCCGGTATGCGTCTGCAACGTCGCAGCCTGTACATCGGAATTGGTCAGGCGCGCGACGCCAAAGTCGAGCACCTTGGGCCGGCCGGCGGCATCGACCACGATGTTGGCCGGCTTGAGATCACGATGAATAACGCCTTGCTGATGGGCATGATGCACGGCGTCGCAGACAATGGCGATCAGCTCGACACGCGCCTGAATACTGAGGCGCCGCGCATCTGCATCGTCGACGATGGTCGCGGCATCGGGGATGTATTCCATGGCCAGGAACGGGAGCGACAGGCCGTCGCGCCTGAACGTGCCGGCGTCGAACACCTGCGCGATATTGGGATGTTGCAGGCGGCCGAGGATTTCCGCCTCGTGTTCGAATCGGCGACGCGTCGCGCGCGTCGCGAGGCCCTGACGAATCAGCTTCAGCGCGACGATTCGATGCGGACGATCCTGCGTGGCCTTGTAGACTGTGCCCATCCCGCCGGAAGCGATCACGCCGTCGATCTGATAGCGACCCACGTGCTGTCCGACAAGATCGTCGCCATGCGAATCCTTCGGGCCGGCATCGCACAAAGGCGTGACAGGCGGATCGAGAAAGCCGCCGGCGACAGCATCCGCATCGAGCAGCGATTGCACGTTGGCGTGTAGCGCCGCATCTCCGGCACAGCGCTCACGCAGAAGTTGTGCGCGCCGCCCTGTTTCGCAGGCCAGGGCCGCCATGAAGATTTCCTCGGCGCGCGGATCGGACCTGGGTATGGTCGAATCCGATTGAGGCTCCCAATCCTCAGGGGGATCATGTTGCTCGGCGGCCATCGTTATGCTCCTGCGGAGGATCGCGATCGTCGGCACGGATGCGCCGATAGAGCCATGCGCGCGCATATCGCCATTCGCGCTCGACGGTGGAGACGGACGTGTCGATTGCCTCGGCGATTTCCCTGATCGTCATCCCGCCGAAAAAGCGCATCTGCACGATGCGCGACTGCTGTTGCGACGTTGCCGCGAGCTGTTCGAGCGCCTCGTCCAGCATGATCAAGTCCACATCTCTCTGATAAGCCGCCACAAGACTGGCATCGAACTGGATTCTCGCATGTTCGCCGCCGCGCTTTGCACGATGCTTGCCCCGCGCATGATCCACGAGAATCCTCCGGATGATCTGCGATGCAACGGAGAAGAAATGTGTTCGATTCTTCCATCCGGCCCTGTCCTGGTCGACAAGTTTCAGGAATGCCTCGTGAACGAGCGCCGTTGGCTGGAGCGTGTGGCCGGCGTTTTCCCGCCGCATCTGGTTCTTCGCGACGGCATGCAACTGCTCGTATACCAAGGGGATAAGCGCATCCATCGCGGATGGATCGCCACCAGCCAGGCCTTCGAGCAGGACTGTGACGTCGCCTCGTTTGGTCATCCGGGGGCACTTTCTGCAAGAAAAAGAAGGGCAAACTTGACGGTTTCCGGAGTCAATTGTCGCGATAATCGACGTG
>JAJDEC010000531.1 GCA_029259995.1 Phycisphaerae bacterium | reverse complement strand
CTGCATCGTGGAAGCACTCGGGAAACGGCGGCACATAACGCAGCCCGACGAGATCGCTGCCCTTTACCTTCGCTTCAATCTTCCAAGCTTCCGTCTTCTTGCACTTCTTGGCGATCGCGGGGACGAGGGCTTCGGCGAAGATGAGGCGCTCGTCAGTTTCCGAGTCGTGGACAACGGCGTAGTCGAAGTCCTTGTTGACGGCGGCGTACATGTTGCTGGGGAGCGTCCAGGGGGTCGTCGTCCAGACGAGGAGGGAGACGTGGGGAGTGCGGGCGTCTCGCCCGCCCGAACCGAGCGGGATCATCTCCTGCTCTTCAACCCACACCCACGAGTATCCCTCACCGAGCCCGCGTTTCTGCGGGTTGTTAACGATGTAGTTCCATTTCTCTCGATAGTCGGTCTCGCTCCGAATGATCCGATCAAAGTACTCCGCCTGCCAGACGGCGCCTTCCATTCCGCGACGCTTATTGATCTCCGTGGCGGAGTAGCTCTTGATACTGTGCATCAAGTCGGCAATGGACCACCAGGTGCCTTTGTCTTTCTCAGTTGGCGTACAGATCAGGTGAACGTGGTCTGGCATGACCACGGCTGCGTGCAACATCAAGCGATCTTCGTCCCAGTGTTTGCATGCGGCCAATACAATGTTGCGCTCGTCGGGCGTCAATTCACCGGTCGTTGTGCGAAATGTCAGAAAATATGTGCAACCGCCGGCTTCCCAGTGTGGGAGTTTCCAGCGTTTTCGGATCGAGAGGTCGGGGCCGATGTCGATTGTGCCGCGGTTTTGTGCGGGCGAGACGCCCGCACTCCCCGTGTGCGCCGTCGCACTTGCGGGCGAGACGCCCGCACTCCCCGTTGCTTTCGCAACGCCGAATTTCGCGAACAGGGCGTTTGCTCGATCATCCATCACGACGGGAAATCGTACGAACACGCTCGGGTCATCCACTTCGCGATAACCCTGCCCGACTTCACCCGCAGACAGTGCTGTGCCGCCTTGTGCCCACCACCAGACGATCTTGTGTCCCTGGTAGAGCAGGCCCGCGTCGAAGAGTTGTTTCAGTGACCACCAGACGCTTTCGACGTAGCTCTTGTGATACGTAACGTACGCTTCTTCCAGATTGACCCAGAAGCCGAGGCGTTTCGTCATCGTCTCCCATTCCTGCGTGTAGCGGAAGACGCTCTCCAGGCATTTGCGATTGAATGGTTCAACGCCGTAGGCTTCGATCTCTTCCTTGCTGTGGATGCCGAGTTCCTTGCAGACTTCGACTTCGACGGGCAGACCGTGCGTGTCCCAGCCGCCTTTGCGCAGACAATAATGGCCGGTCATCGTCTTGTAGCGCGGGAACAAGTCTTTCATGGCGCGCGTGAGGCAGTGGCCGGGATGGGGCAGGCCGTTGGCGGTCGGCGGGCCTTCGAAGAAGACGAAGGGTTTGGCGTCGCGGCGCTGTTCGAGCGACTTCTGGTAGATGTCGCTGGCTTCCCAGAATTCACGGATCTGCTTTTCGGCTTCGGGGAAGTTCAGATTGCTGGAGACTTCGTTGAACATGGTTTTACCGTGCGCTTTGGTTCGTATTCTCTGGTAAGTAGGGTGGGCCGTGCCCACCTTGAAATTGCAATTTTCAGTTCACCGTCGGGTGGCCGCACCCACTCTTGCGTTTCGTCACTGAGCATGGTGGGCACGGCCCACCCTACGTTGTCTATCATCGTGACCTTGAGGTTGAACCCTTGGGCCACACGCTGTGCCTGTGCAGGCGGGCACGGCCCACCCTACGGGGTTCGTCATTGACGACGAATTTCGTATCGTACGACATTCTCTTCACCGGAAAAGGCTGTCGTTGACGTTTCAACGCAGGTCATGCCGAGTTTCTCCATCACGCGGATGGAGGGGATGAGATCCGGCAGCGTGTCGGCGGTCACGTGCGAGACGCTCTCGTCGGCGAAGGCGAAGTCGATCAGGGCCTTTGACGCCTCGGTCGCATAGCCATGGCATTGTTCGGAATTGATGATCGAGTAGCCGATTTCGAGGCGTCCCTCGTCGGTCGGGGCGCCCGTAAATCCGACGACGCCGATGAGTTTCGCCGGGTTCTGCAGGAACACGAAATACGTGGACCAGGGCGGGCTCAGCTTGCCGGATTCCAGGGCGTCGGCGGTCGGGGCGAGGGCGTCCTGGAGCAGATCGGGCGGCCAGTCGGGCGTGACTTCGGCGCCGAGGAGCTCGGACATTTTCGATCGGTCCTGTGCCGCCGCCGCGCGGAGGACGTCTGCCGTGGCGGGGCGGATTTGCAGTCGTTGGGTTTCGATGTTGTATTGATTCGTATTCTGTGTCATCGGATTGTCTCCGGATTCATATCTTGTTCTACGTGCGCGTCGCCGCCCATGAGGAGCGCGGCGTCGGGATTCGTTGCGGTGTAAATCGGCGGGCAGGGGGATTCGGCGATGCGCTCTTCATCTTCGTGGAGATCCGCATCGTCAAACGTCGTCGGCCTGTCGTCGTCGTGATCCTTGAACAGGTCGATCTTCTTCCATGCGCCGCGCTTGAAGCGCTGCCACATCAACAGACCCATCATGGATATGTGCAGCGTGCACATGACCCAGGGGCCGTTGATGCCGAATTGGGGGTAGTGGCCGCTGACGATGAGTCCGCCGCCGACGATGAATGTCCAGCAGCTGGCGATCACCATGACGGCGGGCCATCGCGTGTCGCCTGCGCCGCGAAGGGCAAACGAATAAACGATGCCGAAGGCGTCGAAGACCTGGTACGTCGCGGCCCAGAACAGCACCTGCGACGCCAGCGCCACGACTTTCGGATCCGTATCGAAGAATGTCGGCAGCCAGAAGCGGCCGAAGTAAAAGACGAGTGCCAGGCATCCCATGAAAATCGCCGTCACGGATACGCCGAGTCGGGCGCGGCGTTCGGCGAGTGCGTGTCGGCCTTCGCCGATGGCGTGACCGATCAGGGCGCTGGTGCCGATACCGATGCCGAATGCGGGCATGAAGGCGAGATGCAGGCATTGGAAGCCGATGTTGGACGCCGCCATCGCCTCTTCGCCGAAGCGACCGATGATGATGCTGAGGAAGACGAACCATGCGCCGACGTCAAGCAGGAACTGGATGGACGTGGGCCAGCCGATCTTGAGATAGTCGCGGATGTACTTGGCGTGATAGCGCCAGACTTTGAGGGAATCGAATTCCGTGCGGAATTCGTGCGTGAGCAGCACGCTCATGCAGATGCCGGCGCGAACGATCCACGCAAAGACAGTCGCATAGGCCGCGCCCTGGATGCCCATCGCGGGGAATCCCCAGTTGCCGTAGATCAGCGCGTAGTTGACGACGATGTTGACGCCAAGGGCGACGATCGCCGAGATCAGCGCGACGCGCGGTTTCTGGATGCCGTTGAAGAACCCCTCGAAGCCGAAGGCGATGATGGCCGGGCCCATGCTCCAGAAGGCGATACGGCAATAGTCGGCGGAAAGCCGGGCGACTTCGGGCTCGGCGCCGAGCCATCGCCAGATCGCCGTCGACATCATCGACATCGGCGCGGACAAAAGCAGAAAGATGAACGCGAAGTAGATCGTCTGCCATGCGTATGCGACGGCCTTGCGTTTCTCACCGCGGCCGAAGCACTGGGCGGCGAATGTCTGGGCGCTCGTGGCGAGGCCCATGCCGAGGACCATCACGTTGAAGACGAGGATCGTCGCCGGACTGATGGCGGCCGTCGCGGCTGTGCCGAGATCGCTGACCATCGTGAAGTCGACGAACCCCATGAGCATGCGCGTGACCATGAGGAGGACGTTGGGCCCCGCGAGCATGAGGAGTTTGCGCAGCTCCTGCCGCGTCGTCGGATCGGGCAGGGCGTTGCGTTTCAGTTGAGCGGTTTGCGCGTCGGTCATTCAGAAGAATCCATGAAAAAACCCCGGGTTGCCTGATGGCTCCGGGGTTTGAAAGAGTCAGCGATACAGAATCGCAGCTACGCCCGATGAGCCTCCAGCATATTCAGCATAATTACATCGCGCGCAATAGCGGCGACGGGCTGAATGGAGATTGGCATTGTCGTAATCACAGGCGTTTCCTTGGTCGTGAGGCGGGTCTGTCCGCCTCGAACGCGTTGCTTTTTCGCGGATGGGGGTGGGGGCTGTCACGTTCGGGGGCGTTTTCCGTGATCGGTTTTCAGGGGTCAGTCAT
>JAJDEC010000054.1 GCA_029259995.1 Phycisphaerae bacterium | reverse complement strand
CGTCCGCGCCGCCGTCGGCCTGCTGGGCACACTCGGCGGCGTTGCCTGCCTGTACCTGCTGGCCGATGCCCATCTGCTGGGGGCGATCCAGCTGATCGTCTACGCGGGCGGCACGCTGATCCTCATCGTCTTCGGCATCATGCTCACGAGCCAGTCGCCATGGGCGGGATTCCTGCCGACGCGATGGCAGGCCGTCGCGGCGTCGTTCGTGGCGTTGATGCTGCTCGTCGGAATCGGCCGACTGGTCACGGCCATCCCATGGACGGATCGTGCCGCGGAGACGCTCCTGACTGAATCGCCGGCCGTGAAAGTCACGGGCGAGGCATTGCTCACGACGTATCTGGTGCCCTTCGAAGTGGCCAGCGTCCTGCTGCTCGTCGTCATGATCGGCGCGGCCTATCTGGCGAGAACGGAGAATTAAGCCCCCATGCTCGCGGTCGGACTGCAACACTATCTGATTCTCTCGGCCATGCTCTTTTCGCTCGGCGTTTTGTGCATGGCGACGAAGCGGAACGCGATCGGAATTCTGATCGGCGTCGAGCTGGTTCTGAATTCGGCGAATCTCAATCTCGTCGCCTTTTCGAAATACCAGACGGGAACGGGCGACGGACACATCTTCGCCGTTTTCGTCATCCTGCTGGCCGCGGCCGAGGCCGCGCTGGCGATCGCCATCTTTATGAACTTCTACAACAACGTCCGCACGATCGACGTCGATCGCGGAGACGAACTACGCGGTTGATAGCCTGATGAACCGGCGGCGGGCCAGTGGTCCGCTGCGGCGAACATAGAACGCGACATGGAAAACCACACGTTTGAAATCTGTCTCGCCCTCGGCGTTGTGATCCCGCTGATCAGCTTCACGATTCTCGCCTTCTTCGGCGCGAACGCGCCGTTCGGCAAGCCCCGGGCGGCGTATCTGGCGCTTGGCGCAATCGCGTCGAGCTGTCTTCTCGCAACGTACGTGCTCATCAGTTGGTACGGCCTTTCGCTTGAACAAAAGGCACAACTTACCCAAGAGGCATTTCGCTATCACTGGGCCGACTTCGGCAGCATCTCGATCGATGTCGGCGTCAAACTCGATTCACTGACGATCATCATGTATTTCATGGTGACGTTCATCGCATCCTTCATTCATCTTTTCAGCATCGGTTATATGGCCGGCCACAGCGACGAAGTCGGCGGTGAATGCAAATTTCATCGCTTCTTCGCCTATCTCGGCCTCTTCTGTTTCAGCATGCTCGGCCTCGTCATCAGCAGCAGCCTGCTGTTCCTGTTCATCTTCTGGGAACTCGTCGGTCTCTGCTCCTATCTGCTGATCGGATTTTACTTCGACAAGAAATTCGCCTCCGACGCCGGTATGAAGGCGTTCATCACAAATCGCGTCGGCGACTTTGGCTTCATCATCGGTCTCGCCCTTGTCGTGATGTACACGAAGACGTTTGACCTGGACGCTGCCGCTGATGCGTTCGCGCAGCAGTTCAATGCAGGAACCGGCATCTTTGCCGCATCGATCGACTTGTTCGGCTGGCATGTGTCCGGATTGACGCTCGCCACGCTCATGGGCGTCGGTCTCTTCTGCGGCGCCATGGGCAAGAGCGCCCAATTCCCGCTGCATGTCTGGCTGCCCGATGCGATGGCCGGCCCGACGCCTGTTTCCGCACTGATCCACGCCGCGACGATGGTCGCCGCCGGCGTCTATCTCGTCGCCCGCGTATTCCGTCTGCTGACGCCTGACGCACAATTCGTCATCGCCGTCATCGGTTGCATCACGCTGACGATGACCGCCCTGATTGCGATCGTCCAGAAAGACATCAAGAAGATCCTCGCCTACTCAACCCTCAGCCAGCTTGGCTACATGGTGTTCGGCCTGGGTGTCGGGGCATGGACGGCGGCGCTGTTCCACCTGATGACGCATGCCTTCTTCAAGGCCATGCTGTTCCTCGGTTCGGGGCAGGTCATCGAGGGCTGCCATCACGAGAAGAACATCATGAACATGGGCGGTCTTCGCAAGAAGATGCCCGTTACCTGCTGGACGTTCTTCATCGGCGTGCTTGCGATCGCGGGATTCGGCATTCCCGGCACGCACATCGGTCTCGGCGGCTTTTTCAGCAAGGATGAGATTCTCGCCGTCGCCTACGAGCGTGCGTTCAACATGCACGCCGAAGCGCATGGCGAATCCGGCGACTCGCACGGCGATAATGACAATCACGGAGATACCGACGATCACGGCTCGCATGTTCGCGCCGACGTCGGTGACAACGTTCAACTGGCCAGCGCCGGAAGCAATACGACCGCACTGCTCGCAGTGCAGTCTGCGAACGCGATGGCCAGTGGTGAAGGTGGCGGACACGCCAACGGCACCCAGGCGAAAATGGATATCGCCGCCACGCTTCCGCAGCTTCCCAAGTGGATGTTCTGGCTGCCGATCATCATCGCCTACGTCACGCCGTTCTACATGATGCGCTGCTGGTGGCTGACGTTCATGGGCAAACCGCGCGATCAGCATGTGTACGATCATGCTCACGAATCCAAGCTGATGTACATTCCGCTCGTGGTGCTCGCCGTGGGCACGGTCTACTGCAGCTACTGGGTATTCCGACCGATGATTTCGCAGGCCAGCGAAGTGGCCGCGAATGCGCCCGCCGTCGTCGCCTTCGACGGCAAGATTCACGACTACAGCGAAATCCCGACGCACGCGATGATGACGTTGACGCACGGCGAAGGCATGGTCAATCCGCACACGGCGCTGGCCTACATCGTCGGAATCTCGTGGCTCATCGGCATGCTTTTCGCGGCGATCCTCTATTGGAACGGCCCGAAGCTCGCCGGCCGCATCAAGGACGCTGTGCCCGGTCTCGCATTCCTCCACAAGACGCTGGAGAATCGACTCTACATCGATCACGTGTACGACTTCATTCTCGTCGAAGGCGTGAAGACGCTCGGCCGGCTCTGGGGATGGTTCGACACGAACGTCATCGACAACTTCGTCGACCTCGTCGCCTACGCGGCGAAAGGCATCGGCGTCACGACCGGTCGCCAGCTCGACATGGGTGTCGAAAAAGGTGACATCGGTCTCGTGGACAACATTGCAAACGCAATCGCCTGGATCACCTATTCGACAGGCTCCGGATTGCGTCGGCCGCAGAACGGCCGGATTCGAACTTATGTGCTGCTGACCGCAGGCGCGGCGGGGATTGCCCTGTTGTTCGTCCTGATCTGGTCGATGTCGAGCGATGCAACGGAAGTCATCTCCGCAGCATCGGCTCAGTAACTAAGAGGCGCCACCGCTCTTTGAGCAGTGAAGTCGCTCGAAAATGTCATTCGGGGAGCGCCCCGAGGAACTATGAATTCGGCGTGGGTTGATCGGAAAAGTCCGACGGCAGCGCCGCCAGCGAACCATACGTCAGGAGAATCCGAGAGTGGATGCTTCGTCAATTCTAAATTTCGTGATCTTCGGACCGCTCATCGGTATGGTGCTTGTCCTCATTGCGCCGAGCCAATACGCCAAGCACATCACGGTGGGAACGTCGCTCGTCGTATTCTTCCTGTCGTTAATGCTGTTTCCGAACTTCCTGAACGGTTCGGCATTCGACGGCGCCTACGGCGAAAACATGCAGGCCGTGACGCAGATCGACTGGATCAGCGTCGCCAGCCTGAAGATCCAGTACTACGTCGGTCTCGACGGTTTGAGCTTCGCGCTGATCATCCTGACGACGCTCGTCATGTCCCTTGCGGCCGCGACGAGCTGGAATTTCGAGACGTGGAAAGTGAACAAGGGCGCCAAGGGCTATTTCGCCCTGTTCCTGTTGCTCGAAACGGGCGTGCTGGGCACGTTCGCATCGCTTGACTTCTTCCTGTTCTACATCTTCTGGGAAGTCATGCTGCTGCCGATGTATTTCCTCATCGGTGTCTGGGGCGGCGCGCGGAAAGAATACGCCGCGATCAAGTTCTTCATTTACACGCTGGCCGGCTCCGTGCTCATGCTCGTGGCCCTGCTGGCGATGTTCTTCAGCAGTGCAGACGCCACGGGAACGGGCACGTTCAATCTCCTCGAATACGCAACCAATCCGGCGATCACGGCGAATTTCAATGATCCGGCCCACATGTTCCTCGGCTTCAACTTCGGCCAGGTCATGTTCATCTTCCTGTTCATCGGGTTCATGATCAAAGTCCCGTTGTTTCCGTTCCATACGTGGTTGCCGCTGGCCCACGTCGAGGCGCCGACGCCGATTTCCATGATTCTGGCCGGCGTCCTGCTCAAGCTGGGTGCCTATGGCTTTCTCCGCGTCTGTTATCCGATCTTCCCGACGGCCGCGATGGACCTGTCTTTCCTGATCGCCACGCTCGGCGTCGTGAACATCATCTACGGCGCGTTCTGTTGTCTGGCGCAGACGGACTTCAAGCGGCTCGTCGCCTACAGCTCGATCAGCCATATGGGCTACGTCGTGCTCGGCATCGCCGTGATGACGGACATCGGCTATCAGGGCGCTATGTTCCAGATTCTCGCCCACGGAATTTCCAGCCCGATGTGCTTCTTCCTTGTCGGCGTGATTTACGATCGGGCCCATCATCGCGAGATCAATCGCTTCGGCGGCCTGTGGCTCCAGATGCCCAAGTACGGTTCGCTTGCGACGCTGGGATTCTTCGCCTCGCTCGGATTGCCGGGCTTGTGCGGATTCATCGGTGAAATCTGGGTGCTGCTGGGAACATTCAATGCTCAGGCAACACACAGCGAAATGACGTGGGCGCCTGCCATGGCCGTGGTTGCCGCGTTCGGCGTCGTGCTGACGGCTGCATACATCCTCTGGATGATTCAGCGTGTGTATCTCGGCGAACGGCGAGAGGAATACGCGGGATTCAAAGACGTCACGGCCCGAGAAACGGCGATTCTGTTTCCGATGGCCGTCCTGGCGATCTTCATGGGAATCCTTCCCGGCTACACGTTCCAATTGATGAACGGCACGATTGACGCGGTGCTGAAAGCAATGCACGTCTCGAGCGATGCGATCGCCATGGCGATTGGAGGCTGACGCACTGATGCCGCAAATGATCCTTGCCAGTATGTGGATGCCCTCTGCGGACGAACTGTCGCATCTTGCGCCGCTCTTTGCGCTCGTCGGAACGATCGTCGCCCTGCTGATCGGCGCGATGCTCGTCGGCCGCAGCCAGAAAACAGCCGCCGGCATCGTCACACTCGGCGCCATCACAACGGGAATTCTGGCCTGGCAGCGCCTCGCCGGTCACGAAAAAAGCTGGTCGGGCTTCGATCCGAACGGGCTTGGACCGATGCTGATTTCGGATTCATTCAGCCAGTTCTTCATCCTGCTCGCCTGCGTCTTCATGCTGATCGTGACGGCCATGTGGTGGCTCGGCCAGAAGAGCGATCTGCCGGACAGCGAAGTGCATCGCCAGGATGCGACGGAGTTTTTCGTTCTCTTCGTCGGCAGCGCCTTCGGCATGGCAATGATGGTCAGCACGACAAACCTGCTGATGATCATCCTTGCCGTCGAAATGGCGTCGCTTCCGTCCTACGGCATCACGGCCTTTCGCAAGAAGAATCGCATCGCCGCCGAGGCGTCGATGAAATACGTACTCTTCGGCGCCATCACGAGCGCCATCATGATCTACGGCGCATCGCTGCTCTACGGCTACTATCACACGCTCGATCTTGCAACGATCGGCGAAAAGATCGCCGCCGACATGCAGAGCGGCGCGACGGTTGAGACCGTCTTCCTCAGCGTCTCCATCTTCGCTTTCATGATCGGCATCGCGTTCAAAGTGTCGGCCGTGCCCTTCCACTTCTGGTGCCCCGATGTTTTCCAGGGCGCGTCCATCGAAGTGACGACGTGGCTGAGCGTCGCGAGCAAGGCGGCCGGAATCGGCCTGATGCTTCGCGTCCTGTCGGTCATCCTGTGTGCGCCGGCGGCCTTCCCGGTCGAAGCTCTGAAATACGTATCCCTGGCGATCGCCATCATGGCCGCGATCACATGCACCGTCGGCAATCTCGCCGCATTCCGCCAGATGAACCTCAAGCGACTGCTCGCCTACAGTTCGATCGCCCATGCGGGCTACATGCTGATGGCCGTCGCCATCCTGTGGCAACCGGAAGGCAATGCCGTGGGCATGGCCCATCCGGCGTTCAGCGCGATCGTGTCGTACATCATCGTGTACCTCCTGATGAATGCGGGGGCATTCTTCGTCG
>JAJDEC010000530.1 GCA_029259995.1 Phycisphaerae bacterium | reverse complement strand
CGTCCGTCATGCGATACGTCTCTCGGAAGTGGATGATTGGCCGATGTGGATGTTCGCGATGAGGGTTTCGAGTTCCGATCGCTTTACGGGGGAGAGCAGGCACATGGGGAGCCGGAATTCCTCGCGCAGGACGCCCTTGATGGCCAATGCGGTCTTGATCGGGATCGGATTCGTGTCGAGCGTCAGCAACGTCCGCATGATTGGAAAGAGTTCCGCGTGACGCTGCCGGGCCGACGTCCAGTCTTCAGAGAGCCCCGCGGCGACGAGCGACGACATCTCGGCGGGCATGAGGTTGCTCATCACGCTGATGACGCCTTTGGCGCCGACGCTCATCATCGGGATCGTGAGCGGGTCATCGCCACAGAGGATCGTGACGTCGGAGCGGTCCGCGAGCTGGCTTGCGCCGTCGACGGATCCCGTCGCGTGTTTGACGGCGACGATGTTGGAATACGTTTTTCGAAGTCGGACGATCGTGTCCACGGAGATTTCGATGCCGCATCGTCCCGGAATGTTGTAGATCACGATCGGTGCGTCGATCGCCTCGGCGACGGCGGCGTAGTGCTGGTAGAGGCCATCGGCGTTGGGCTTGTTGTAGTAAGGTGCGACGACCATGACGGCGTCGGCGCCGGCGTCCAGGGCTGCGCTTGAGCACTTGATCGTCCTGGCTGTGCAATTGCTGCCCGTGCCGGCGATGACAGGGATTCTGCCGGCAGTGCGTTCGGCGACGATGCGTACGACGTGGGCGTGTTCTTCGTCGGTCAACGTCGGCGCTTCGCCGGTTGTGCCGCAGGGGACAAGACCGCTGATGCCGGCGGCGATCTGATCGTCGACGATTCGGTTGAGCGCAGCGGTATCGACGGCGTCGTCAGCGAACGGCGTCACGAGTGCTGTGAAGCAACCTTCGAACATGGCCTTACTCCTTTGGTGCGTGCTGCCGAAGCAATTGGTCCATCTCCCGGACCGCACTACGAATGCCGACGAACATGGCGCGCGCCATGATGCTGTGGCCGATGTTGAACTCCTCGAATCCGGCGATCGCGGCGACGGGGCCGACATTTCGATAGGTCAGGCCATGGCCGCCGTGGACAGTCAGGCCGGCTGCGTGCGCGTGGCGCACGGCCTCTATCAGCTTCAGCACGGCGCCTTGTCGAGATTCGTCGTCCGCGGCGTGGGCGTAGCCGCCGGTCCAGAGTTCGACAGTTTGAAAGCCGGCGGCGGCGGACGCGTCGATCTGCGCCGGATCGGGTTCGATGAATGCGCTGACAACGCTGCCAGCGTCGCGGAGTCGGGAGACGACGCCCTGGAGTCGATCGCCGAGGCGTACGACGTCGAGGCCGCCTTCCGTCGTCACTTCCTCGCGCTTTTCGGGGACGATGCAGCATTGATGGGGCCGCGTTCGGCAGGCGATGTCAACGACATCCGGGGCGATGGCCATTTCCATGTTGAGGCGGACGTTGACGACTTCCTTGAGAAGCGGGACATCGCGATCGACGATGTGTCGCCGATCCTCGCGGAGATGGAACGTGATGCATGCAGCGCCGCCAAGCTGCGCTTCGACGGCGGCCCAGACGGGATCAGGCTCGTCGGTTTGGCGGGCCTGTCGAACCGTTGCAACGTGATCAATATTGACGCCGAGCGTGGGCATGCGTGCACAATCTCCGTAACCTCATGGGTTACGCGATTATAAGCGAGGGACTCGAAGCCCGACAGTTGCGTTTCAATCAGAATGGGCGAGCGCGCCAGGTTGCCCGCACTGGTTCCGAATGTCATCGAGAACAAGATCTGGTTCGTGCGGCGATATCAGTCGACCTTCGGGCCCGCGGCACGGACTTCCTGCGTTGCCTTAGGGAATTTCTCGAAGTTCTGATGGAACAGACCCGCAAGATGTCTCGCCTTGGCGTCGTATTCGGCCTTGTCAGACCAGGTGTCGCGCGGAATCAGCAGTTTTGGATCGACGCCGGGCACGGCCGCAGGAATGTGCAGTCCGAAGATCGGATCGGTTGTCGTCTTCACGTCCTTCAGAGCGCCGGAGAGTACAGCGGCGATCATGGCGCGCGTCGCTGATAGATCGATCCGCTGGCCCTTGCCGAACGGGCCCTTGTGCCATCCGGTATTGATGAAGAAGCATTGGGAGCCATGCTTTCGGATCTTGCTGGACAGGAGCTCTGCGTAAGTCATGGGGTATCGGGGGAGGAACGGCTCGCCGAATCCGGTGCTGAATGTCGCCTGGGGTTCGCTGCCGACGCCGGCTTCGGTGCCCGCGAGCTTGGCCGTGTAGCCGCTGAGAAAATGGTACATGGCCTGATCCGGCGTCAGTCGGGAGATCGGCGGAAGGACGCCGAATGCATCGCAGGTCAGAAAGACGACGGCTGTCGGATGGCTGTCGGCATAACCTTCGGGGATGGCGTTGTCGATGAATTCGACGGGATAGGCAGCTCGCGTGTTTTCCGTGAATCGTGTGCTGTCGAAGTCTGTATGGCGTGTTGCCTTGTCGAGGTCGACGTTTTCGAGAACGCAGCCGAATCGCAGGGCGTTGAAAATCTGCGGTTCGCGTTCTTCCGTGAGCTTGATGCACTTGGCATAGCATCCGCCCTCGAAATTGAAGACGCCCTTGTCGGACCAGCCATGCTCATCGTCGCCGATCAGGCGGCGCTCCGGATCGGCGCTGAGCGTCGTCTTGCCGGTGCCGGACAGTCCGAAGAAGAGTGCGACATCGCCTTCTTTGCCGACATTGGCGGAGCAATGCATCGGGAAGACGCCCTTGTCGGGCAGTATGTAGTTCATCACCGTGAAAATCGACTTCTTGATTTCGCCGGCATAGTGCGTTCCGCCAATGAGGATCGTCTTCCTGGTGAAGTCGGCAGCGATGAACGCCTCGGAATTCGTTCCATGCTCGCCGGGTGTCGCGAGGCAATCGGGGGCGCTCAGGATGACCCACTCCGGTCGTGTCTTGATCATCTCTTCGCTTGTCGGCCGCCGAAAGAGCTGGCGGGCGAACAGCGCGTGCCATGCATGTGTCGTTACGACGCGAATGGGAACTCGAAAGTCGGGCGCGGCGCCGGCGTGCGCATCCACGACGAAGAGTTCGTGTGTGCTCTGAAACTGCGTAATGAGATCGTGCAGGCCGTCGAAGATTTCAGGCGTGATGGGTTGATTGACTTTACCCCATGCGACGGACTTGTCCGTCGATGCATCGCGCACAACAAGCTTGTCCTTCGGCGATCGTCCCGTTCGCTTGCCCGTGAGCGTCGCCAATGCGCCGCGCGATGTCATCCATCCTTCGTGACGCCGGATCGCGAATTCGATGAGGTGCGGTACGGAACTGTTCCAGTGGACCGCGCCTTCGGGCGTGATGCCATGATCTTCGATGCCGTGTTGATTCGGAATCACAGTCGGATGCTCCTGAGGGCCTTCTCTCACGCTCGAACGGATAATGGCCGCCCGGGCTGCGACACATGCGTGCCGAAAGCGCCGTATTGTGCAATCGAGCGCAATGGCGGGCAAGCGAGGCGCGAAGCGGCGATTCCCATGCATCGGATCGGCGTGTCGCATGTGTGCCCGGCGAATCGGCGATCCAGCGTCGCGATGACTCAAATGTCCGCCAGTGGCCGCGGAAATTCACGGATCGGGGGCGAATCCTCCGGAGGGATATCTTCATGGAAGCCCGACGGCAGGGTTTACACGTTTCGCAAGTCGTTCTACGCTTTGGACCTTATGACACGTAAGGACTTGAAGCGATTTGTCGGTGTGTGTGTTCTGGGCTTCCTTGCCTCGCTGGAACTGTCGTTGACGGGCTGTTCCGGCGGTACTGTGGAGACCAATGTCCGAATGCCGGCTGCCGAACGGCCGGATGTAACGCCTGTGGCCTCCGCCGAGCCGATTCGGATTCCGGGCGACATCGCCTTCAATTATCCGAGATTCAGCTCGGGGCAGGAAGGGCCGGCGTCGCGTGGCAGCGCCGTCGCCGCGGGGAATGCGGGGGCGACGTGTTTCGCTGAATCGAAAGGCGATGGTAAGGCGTGGGGGGCGTTTCAGCTCGGTTATGCCTTTGATCATCAGGCGACGAAGCCATCACACTGCATTGTCCGAGTTCGACTGACGGCCAAAGAATCGGCGACTTCTTCGCCGGGGAGCGCTACCGATCCGGCCAAGAAGCCGGAAGGGTCGGTCAACCTCATATTCTTCATGAAAGACTCCATGGGATTGACGATCAAAGAGGAGTCTCTTGTAACGAGCACGCTGAGTCGTGGGCCGCAGAGTGCGACGACGCAGCATGATTTCGTGTTCGATGCCGAGTTGCAACCCGAGCGGGGATATTACGTCGTTGTGTCCGGTCGCGCAGAGGCCGTGTCTGTCGACGGCGTTGAATCGCGCGTCGACTTGAACGTGTCGGACATGGATCTCGAGATCCGCTGGGCCGATCAACCGCTCAAGGCCGCCCGGGCCGCGACGCAAGGTCCATAACATGACGCGCGTCGGCCTGTACGGCGGGACGTTCGATCCCATTCATCACGGTCACTTGATCTCCGCGCGAAGTCTCGCAGAAACGCTTGATCTGGAACGCGTTTACTTGATTCCCGCGGCGCGGCCGCCACACAAACCCGACCGGGCGATGACGTCCATCGAAGATCGGCTGGAAATGGTGCGTCTGGCCGTGGAAGGCGACACGCTCTTTGAGGTGTGTGAGATCGAAGCGCGGCGGGACGGGCCGAGTTATACATACGATACAGTTGAGCGAATGCGCGCGATTTTCGGTGGATCGACGGAGTTGTTCTGGTTCATTGGCGGCGATTCACTGCCTGAATTACACAGCTGGCATCGAGTTCGAGAGCTGGTGCAGTGCGTGACGATCGTGACGGCCACGCGTCCGGGATGGCTTCCTCCGACACTCGAGACGCTGGCGACGGCCGTCGGCGAGTCGGCCGCACAGGAATTGTTATCGAACTGTGTCGGAACGCCGTCCATCGGCATCAGTGCGACGGAAATTCGGAATCGACGATCGATCGGACTCAGTATCTGGTATCTGACGCCGCGCGACGTGGTTCAATATATCGAGCGGAACGACCTCTACGCGTCGGCCGATTCGGCGAAACGGCCATAACCTTATATCACATGGTTGCTAAGCGTTGGCTCGCATTGCGAACTTACCGGTCTCTGGAAATTGACCAAGCGTCGTTTCGAGTTGTATAATGAATCCAGCGTATAAGCTTCTGATGCTTTCGCGGCGCGGCGATAGGCATCGGAGGGCGCATCGCCGAATGACGGATCCCAACTCGTGAAGCCCTGCGTCCGGAAACGTATTGTCGTGCCGGAGTATGGCCAGTAACGCCGGTGGCTCACACATTCGGTTCCGATGCCCGATGTATGTAGTGGGTCGTTGACCGCCCTGTTGGATGAAACTTCCGACGGAAACCCACCCACTCGCACCAATGCCCGGCGGTCTTTGGAGTTGACAGCGACGCGTTTGAACGGCGTCTTGAATCCGTTCGGCCGGTCGCGATCAGACAGACATGCCAAGTGATCAAAAAAATCGAAGTCAGCGACGTATTCAAATCGGCTGCGGACTGGTTCTCGCCGGCATCCTGTATGCACAGTTGTCGTTGGACTCACAGGAACCCGTGATCAATACGGGCGCGCCGGTCGTCTTCGCCGCTGCGCCCCTGACGGCGGATCCCTTCGAGAAGTTGCTTCGCGAAGATCCATTCGCCGGACTCGTCGAGTCGCGAGATCGGCTCGTACGAAACACGCAGGACTACATCTGCACATTTGTCAAACAGGAACGGATTGACGGCGAGATCTCGGCGGAGCAAGAGACGAAAGTCAAGTTCAGAAGTGAACCCTACAGCGTGATGATGGAGTTCACGCGCAACGCGGGGCTCGCCAAGCGCGCGCTTTACGTCAAGGGAAAATGGCGTGATGAGTCGGCCGACGACGAGAGTTTGCGGGAGCTGGCCGTGTGTCAGCCGGCGAATGGGCTTTCCCTCTTCATCAAGAGCGTCAAGCAGCCGATTCGAGGTGGTCTTGCCAAGCGGACATCGCGACGCGCGATCGATGAGTTCGGATTTCGGCGA
>JAJDEC010000529.1 GCA_029259995.1 Phycisphaerae bacterium | reverse complement strand
TCAAGCTGGTCGCGATCGTAGTTCTGAAATTCCTCATTGGCATAGCAGAACGGAATAATCGATTCCGGCATCACGACGAGGTCCGGCGGATTTTCCATCGCTGCCGCCTGGCGCGCCAGGAGCAGGTGTGCGTTGAACGTGTCCTGTGCGCCGAAACGGCGATTCTCCTGCATGCCGAGCTGCTGGAGGATGTCGTGCTGCACGACGGCGATTCGCGGCCCCGCCTCCATGTGTCTATCGCTTTTCTGCGCGCTGCCGTAGATCAGCGTGAGTATGACGATCACGGCCGTTGATATCGTACCGAGCGGCATGCGCGGGACGCGGCCGCCGCGACGCATGACGATGGGCTGGATCAGCAGATCGACAAACCAGCCGTTGACGGCGACGACCAAGAATGTAACGCCGTAGGCCCCGACGAGATCGGATATCTGAATGACTGTCTGGACTTTGTACTGGCTATGGGCCAGCAGAAGCATCGGAAAGCCCAATGGTCCGCTCGATCGAAGAAACTCGATACCCGTCCAGACGATCGGGGCGGCGATGGCCGCCGACACGCCGCGACGGTTGTACAAATGCCGGATGGGCCAGGCCGTCAGCGGCATGAAGATTCCGAAGAACAGCGAGAATGCGACGTAGCCCGGGATCGTGACGGGCATCAGCCATCGGGCGTTGACTGCAAAATAGGCGACGCCGAAGAGGTAGCTGATGAAGTACAGAAACCTGCTTGATCCACCGCGGCAGACGCAGAGAAGCCATGGCACCAGGCATACATACGCGACTGGCCACAAATCGAAACGCGGGAAGATGACGATCGACAGTCCGAGCGAGAGAAGCGTCAGCAACAGGATTGCTTTCTTGCTCTGAATCGCGCCGAGGCCCCCCACGAGGGTACCGCGTCGATCCGTCGGCGCCGTCGGCGCGTTGCGGCCGCGTCGGGCCGATCGGCCGCGTTTGGCGGCAAATGCCGAATCGCTGTTTACGGCATTGCCGGAATCGTCTGATGTCTGTCGTCCGTGACTGCCCATTGGGGGCGAAGTGTAACGGGAGCGAGCGGCGGACGCACCCGGCTCGACGGGCCTCTAAGTTTCCACTGAATTCAAGCGGCGGGACATTCAGCGCCTCGTTGTCTCGGCGTGGCTTCCTCGCGGCGACGTATCGCCGCCAACAGGACGCCGCGGGGAGTCTCCGTCAAATATCCTTGTTGCGATCGTCTATATACTGGCGGCTGGCAGCGTCGCCTTTGTCATTGGCAGGGGATCTGCTGCGTTGCAGGACACGACGCCTCACCCTCGAATGGGGGCCGCGGCACCTGCACAGCGCATTGACGTTCACGACGCATGGGCCGAGCCCGGGGCTGTTCGAGGGGGCGAGCGTGATTGAGGTGAAGGGGTTGGATATGAATGGGCAACCGACAGGAAGCAATGCAATGTTTCGATGGGTTTGTCTGAGTCTGGCGACGATTGCCGCCGCCGGGCTGTTGTGGATGGTGAACGACGTGCGGACGGAGCTCAAGCGTTCAACGCAGACGGTCAATGAGAACCTGCCGTTGATTTTCGCGCGGACCCAGCGGACGACGGAGACGCTCGTTGCGTTGTCCGAGGATCTGAAGCAGATTCGCAATCTGACGGGGGCGGCGGACGTCGTTCGTGACAAGCGGATGACAGCGTTTGCCGATCACGTGCTTGATGCGATTCGCGACTCCGGCGGTGAAATCGGTCTCAAACCCAAGCTCATCGGTACGAACTTGAAGGATGTGCAGCCTGTCGGCGACTGGGTCAATGGGGCGAGAAAAGAAGCACTCTGGCTATTGGTGCGTGCCAAGACGAAGGCGGAATTCGTGGAGAAGCTCAGCAAGAATATCTACGGATCGGATTGGTACATTCGTGTCGGCGAAAAAGAGGCCGTCAAACTGGCGGACTGGATCGCCGATCAGAAGGGGCTGGACGTGTCGGCGGATTGAGGCGGGGAACTTCATTGAATCGCTCACACGTTTGATTGTCGCATCGCCGCAACGGTGTCCTGAAATTCCAGGAAGCGCCCAGGGGCATGCGATGTGGCCGTATTTGCTGCGAACCGTTTGGAGCCCGGGCGCTTGTAACGCACTTTCAGTGCTTGGTTCCCGGGTTGAATCGTTTTCCGGGGCTGCGTTTGCCCGCATTGCGGGCTGCACTTGCCCTTGGCTTACATATGGCACGCTTTCAGCGCGCGAGGCGACAAATGTGCATGTCTGTTGCAGCGTGCGGCGCGACGAATCTTTGTCCGAGCGCAGCATGGCGACGTTGGGCGTCGCCATCGCACCCGGAAGTTTCCGATCTTCCGTAATGGAAAAAAGGTTCTTCACGGATTTGCGGGACGACGGCGTATCGCGCTCTGGAAGTTTGATTGTGCGCCGCGAAGGATCCCTGAGGGATCCCTTGGGAACAATCCAGGCGAAGGCTCCCGGAGGGGTCCATTGAAAATAGCCCAGCGATTTATCGCTGGGACACACTGCAGATACCAATTTCCGTCCCGTAGGGACGGAATGAGTGCCACGCGCCTGGCTCACGCCGTCCCTCAGGGACGGCAATGCGCAGGAAAACTCTCGTCGCAATCCCAGCCTTAAAAAAGGCTGGGCTATTTTCATGTCGTCCCTGCCGGGATCTGGTGGAATGCGGCCGCCGCGTCGACAAGCGCTGCCGACGTTACCGCAAACCCGTGATGAACAAAAAAAGCCCGAAGCGCCGCAGCGCATCGGGCTTTTCTCTTTTGGGCATGTCGCACGATTGAACAATCGTTCTGGCTACAGCGTGTTCAGGAATGCGAGCAGGGCGTCGCGATCCGATTGAGACAGGGCTTCGTACGCCTGTCGAATCGTCAGGGCTTCGCCGTCGTGGAGTCGGATCGCCTGGTCGATCGTGTCCGCCTCACCGCTGTGGAAGTAGGGCGCCGTCTGGCTCAGGCCCCACAAGGGCGCAGTTCGGAATTCGCGCTGGCCGGCGTCGCCATCCACGATTCCCTTTTGCGTTCCGGGAAGAATCTCGTGAAGCAGCAGATCGGAATAGAGCGGTACGTCGCCGTCGCTTCCCTGAAGCGACGGAACGTGACACTTCGTGCATCCGACGGTATCGAACAGCGTCTCGCCTGCTGCGACGGCGGCTTCCTGACCGGCAGGCGTCGCCTGTCGCGGCGGACCTGCCATGGTGCGCAGGAAGAAGACGATGTCGTTGACTTCGTCCATCGAGAGCTCGGGATCGGCCACGTCGTCGTCATCCGTCGTGATCGAAAAACTCAGGCCGGCTTCCGCCGGCAGCGTGATACCGATTTCGGCGGCCATCGCGTCGCCGACAAACTCGGCAACGTTGGGTACCTGTGCCTTCCAGCCGAAGCGACCGAGTCGTCCGCCTGCGAGAATGTGGGCGCGGCCGCTGATGCCGTCGGCGTCGTTGTCGTTGGGATCCTGATTCGCCTTGATCGTGGATTCGGGAATCGACTCGATCAGTCCGAGGCCGAAGGTGTGCGGCGTCTGTCGCATTTCGAAGACGTTTGTTCCATCTTCCGCCGTCGGCAGTCGATGTCCGACTTTGATTTCCTTGTGGAGAATCGTGTTCGGTGTTTCGCCCGGCGCGGAAAAGACATCCGTATTGCTGACAACGCCGTGTCGCATCACGTTGACGTCACGCGGTCCGGCGCCGCCGATGACGGGATCGAAGTGGCAGGCACGACAACTGTCGCCATTGAATCGCGGTCCGTTGTCGCTTCCTGCCAGCGCGCCGGCGCCTTCGCTCTCGCCGAAATCGCGATCGTAGATGGCGCGCCCGCGGGTAAAGACCTGCATTTCGAACTCGCTGAGATCGCGCGTCGGGCCGCCGTACTGTCCCGTTGCCGGGACTTCGGCGTTTGGAAGCAGGAGGCCGTCGCTGGCCTGGCTTCGACCGCCCAGCGAGAAGAGGAACTCGACGACGTCGGCTTTTTCGGCGTCCGTGAATGCGGCGAATGCGTCGCGGGCGGCCTGGGCCTCGCCGCCGTGGGCGAGGATGGCTTCTTCGACAGTTGTAGCGCGTCCGTCATGCAGGAAGGGGCCCGTGCTGCAGATTCCCCACAAAGGCTGCGTGCGGAATTCCGAAGCCGTTGCGACGCCCTGCACGATACCGTCCGCGAGTTCGTCGCCCATGTCGTGGAGCAGGAAGTCGGAGTACGTCGGCAACGGACCACGGGGGCCCTGGACGCGGGGCGTATGGCAGTCGGAGCAATTGGCCGTGTGGAAGAGTTGTCGACCGCGCTCGCCCTGTTCGGTAAGGGGTTCGAATTCCGGAGCGGCCAGTAGCATGGAAAAGCTGACGAGATCGAACAGCTCGTCGGTCGACAATTCGGGATCGGCGACGCCGTCGTCGTCGATTGTGCTCGAATCCGAAACGGCGACCTGCATGCGATGGCCGTCCTTCATCTCGCGGATGGGTTCGGGGTTCTTTTCGCGAAGCGTTGTGTCGCGGCGATCGCTGGCCACGGGGAGCGCAGCTCGCTGTGCATCCGTCAATGCATCCGTCGTGACGCCGAGATGGTTGAAGAGCGGGCCGCGGATGAAGCCTTCGATCGATGCCGTCTGCGACTTGCGGCCGAATCGACCGACGAAGCCGGCTTCGAAATTGGCGCGACCGCTGATGCCGTCGCCGTCGGCGTCGTCGGGATCGGCGCGGGAGAGCAGTTCCTCGTCAGTCAGTTCGGCGATGAGACCGACGCCGAACATGGGAATGGCGTTTCGCTGGGCGAAGATCGTGGTTGTCGTCGGGACAGCGGGGCGTGCGTCTTCGTTTTCGTCGTAGTTAAAGACGCGCAGAACGCCGCCGGCCATTCCAGCAGATTCGCTGGCGATGAAGGCGCCGTCGCCAGTGGTCCGGCCGCCGATGAAGAAGTTGCGATAGAGCCCCGCGCTTCCGCCGGGGACGGGGCGTTCGTGACACGCGCCGCAGAAAGTGACGTTGAACGCCGGGCCGAGGCCGTCGGCCAGATCGAATCGCTTCGCCATGACGGCCTTGCCGCGAGCAAACGTCGCTTTCTGTTCGTCTGTTGCCGACGGGATGATCTCGCCCTGCGGGGCCGAGATGTTTTCCGCGATGGCGCCGTCACCATTGGGGAACTCGCCCGTGATCGGGCAACTCAGACCTAGGCATATGGTCACAAGGGAAAGACCTGCCAATGCGGACATGGATCGAGATTTCATCTTGTACTCCGAATCGCGAGGTTTCGCACGTTCAGTGCGCTGGATCGCGCCGATTATCGCCGAATCACTGCGGTACACAATAGAAGTTGACGCAGTCCTGACCGGCAACGCATGGATTCGCGTCATTACAAAGGCGCCTGACAAACAAGGTCAAATGATATACCTGCGTCACTGAGATCGCACTGTCATTCGCGTCCTGAACCTTGATCGTCAGGATGACGTCTCGAGCATCCAGGAAGTCGGGCGTGAAGAACAGCGGGAAGAGATAACTGGTCGTCTCATTGATGCCCCCGCCAATATCCGTCAGTGCCAGCGGAACCGACGTCGTTGTCGGTGCGACAGGGCTGCACAGATTGTTGACACATATCACGCCTGGATCGCCGCAATTGGCAGTCGTCGCGCAGGCGTCGCCTTCAAAACTGATCGTCCTCGTCACGTGGACCTGCGCATTGGGAGCGAAGCCCTTGGTTCGGATCGTCATCCAGACATCAACGAGTCCCTGAAACCCTTCGCAGAGATGGAGCAGGCCGCCGTTTTCGAATCGTTGGTAGGGCGATGTGATACAGCCGAAGGCGCCGCCGCCCTGGCCGATTTCGATATCCGGCGCCGACGTGGTCGTGCAGACACCGCCAACACAGGCTTTGCCGAGTGCGCAATCGGACGGGAAATCGCAGGCGCAACCCGGAATTGGTGTGAATTCGCAGACGCCGTTCACGCAGGCATCCGTCGTGCACGGATCGCCGTCGCTGCAGACGATCGGCGTATGAATGCAAGTTTCGACGCCGCACTCCTTACCGATGACAAGGGCGTCGATGAAGAACGGAATATCGAGGCCGTCGGTCGTGCCGCTGTTGTCCATGTCGGCGCGGTTGATGCTGCCGGGGCTGGTGATATCGCCGAGAAGCACGGCGACAAACGGATTGAGATCGTTCGCATCGTTGCGGCAGTCGTCGTTGAAGTCGCCCTTGAGCGTCACGAGACCGCAGGTGTCGATCGTGCAGGGATCGCCGTCGTCACAATCGATCGGCGTGAAAACACAGGCGCCGTTCTCACACGTGTCCACTGTGCAGGGACTGTCGTCGTCGCAGGCCATCGGCGTGAAGACGCACTGGCCGTTCTCGCACGTGTCAATCGTGCACGGGTTGCCGTCGTCGCAATCGCCGACATCGAAGCAGTCGGGGGCGGATTCGCACACGCCGTTGGCGCAGATTTCGTTCGGGCCGCAGATGGCTGTGTGCACGCAGATGCCGTTGTTGCAGAAGTCGAACGTGCACGGATCGTTGTCGTCGCAATTGCGCGGCACACTCTGGCACACGCCGTTGACGCAGGTATCGATGGTGCATGGGTTGTTGTCGTTGCAGTTGATCGGTGTGTTGACGCAGTTGCCGTTGACGCAGGCATCGGTCGTGCAGGGATTGCCGTCGTCACAGTCGATGGGCGTGTTGACGCAGTTGCCGTTTTCGCAGGAGTCGATCGTACAGGGATCGCCGTCGTTGCAATCGATCTGGGTAAACACGCATTCGCCGTTGATGCATCGATCCAGCGTGCAACCGTCGTTGTCATTGCAGAGGGCATCGCTGTTGCATTCTTCGGCGACACCTTCCGGGGGAACGGCGGCGGCCGGCGGATCGCCGATGAATCGAATCAGTGCGACGCCGCGGAAGGGCGGCGAGAAGTTGCCGCCGACAGCGTAGTAGTTGCCGGATCCGTCGCCCCATATGGCGTGAATGTCGAAGTTGGTCGGCGAGACTTCGTCGATCGGCTCCGCCGCGCCAGGTTCGAATCGGCCTACATATCCTGATACGCCACCAATGACGGCGAAGTCGGGATTGTCCATGTAGGAGGCGTTGAGACCTGGGCGGCCGCTGGGTTTGAACGTCGTCCAGTTCGTTCCGTTGTAGGTTGCCACGCGGCCGGTCGCGCGACCGCCGACGGCGACGATGTTCGAGTCACTGGTTCCCCAGAGAGAGACAAAGTCATCGTCGGCGTTGGGGCCGGCGGGCACCTGTTTCCACTGGTTGCCGGCATATTCAATGATCAGTCCGTTCTCGCCGACGGCGAAGATTCTCGAATCGACGCCCCAGACTTTGAAGATTGAAGTCGCGGCGCGATCGTTCGCTGGAATGGGCACGGACGTGAACGACTGGCCGTCGAAGTGAATGATGATCGGATCGCCGCTGCCAACGGTGCCGCCAACGATCCAGATGTCGTTGGACGATCTGCCCCAGATGCCCCAGAGCGATTCCGTCGTACCGCTGTTCATCGCGGTCCACTTGGTTCCGTCGTAATGCACAACACCGCCGCCGAGTCCGACGGCGTAGACGTCGTTGGGTCCGAAGCCGTAGACCCAGACAAGCAGGGACACGGCGGGGACATCCATGGCGCGCCACTTCGCGCCGTCATAGTGGTAGATTTCGCCCTGGGAGGTTCTGCCGCCAACGACGAAGACATCGTTGGGACCGGAGCCCCAGACGGCGGAGAGCGCGCCGACGTTGGTGCCGTCGAAGGCGAGGGTCCAGGTTCCGTTGGCCGGATCCCCGCCGGGCGTCGGATTGCCTCCCGGCGTTTCGTTGCTGTTGCCGTTGGACGGCATCATGGATGTATCGGGCGGGCATTCGAGCGCGACGGCGATCGGCAGAATGGCAGCCAGTGCGACAAGTCGGAGTACGTGGCGTCGGTACGTGTTTGTCATTGTGTATCGGATGCGGCTGCATCGATCGCGTGGATTCAGTCGTTCGTCGACTCGATCGGTCGACGTCGCGATGCGTGCTTCTCGGGCGTTCGTCCCGCCGCGGATTCCCCTCGATTGTGTATGCTTTCATCGGCTTTGGCCCGGAGATCCGGGCGCAAAAACTCCACTCTTGCGTATACCTTATAGGATACGCCGAGTACGACAGGTTATTCAATCTGCTTCGAGTTCAAATTGGTGCTGCGAAAGCCGAAAAATCGGTGCACATCAGTGCCAACAGCGAGATCGGCAAATCGCGAAATGCCTGACGATCCTGGGATGAATGTCCAACGGACTCGCGGTTTGCGGACCCATTGTTATCAGTCCCTGAGGGCCGTCATTCGCTCGACAAGGGCCTGGGCGGTTTTTTCATCCGCCGCTTCGCTGATGACACGGGCGATGGGTTCCGTGTTGGAGGGCCGGAGATGGACCCAGCCTTCTGCCCAGTCGATTCGGATGCCGTCCGTTACGTTGATGTTACCTTCAGCCTTCGTTTTCACCCGCTCCAGCCAGGCGTCGATCTCGTCGCGCGGCATTTCGAATTTCTGCTTGATCATGACGTAGTGCGGCATGTCATCGACGATCTTGTCGAGGGGGCGGCCTTCCGCTGCGAGCAGGTCGAGCACGATGCCCATTCCGGCGAAGCTGTCCCGAACGCAGACGACGCGCGGATCGATGACGCCGCCGTTGCCTTCGCCGCCCATGATGCAGCCATCGTTCAGTATCGCATGGGCCACGTTCGCCTCGCCGACGGCCGTGCGTACGACGCGCGCGCCTTTGCCGATCGACGCGGCGATGTCGTCGACCATGCGCGATGTCGACAGATTCACGGCCACGGCGCCCGGCTCTTTCGAGAGCCGATGCTTCGCTGTCAGGGCGACTGTGAACTCCTCGCCGATGTATCTGCCGAGATTGTCAACGACGGCGAGTCGATCGGCGTCGGGATCCTGTGCGAAGCCGACGTGTGCCCCGTGTTTGCGAACCGCATCACAGAGGTCCGTCAGATTCTCCTTCGTGGGTTCGGGCGTATGCGCGAAGCAGCCGGTGGGTTCGGCATTCATGTGGATGACTTCGCAGCCAAGGGCTTCGAGGAGTTGTCGTCCGCCGGGACCGCCGGCGCCGTTGACGCTGTCAAGGACGACTTTGAATTTGTTCTTCCTGATCGCCTCGACGTCGACGATTTTCAGGACGCGGGCAATGTGTTTCTCGTGTGTTGAATCATCGTTCCGCAGGCTTCCGATGGATTGGGCGTCCTTCAGGGCAAATGCCGTTTTCTGATAGATGTCGAAGATTTTCTCGGCGTCGGTGGGGGGCGGCGCGAAGCCCTGCGACGTCAGAAATTTGATGCCGTTCCAGGGCGTCGGGTTGTGGCTGGCCGTGAGGACCATTCCCCCGGCGGCCTTGTGTTCGCCGATCATCAAGGCGACGCCGGGCGTCGTGACGACATCGAGGGCGACGACGTTGCAGCCGGTCGCCAGCAATCCGGCCACGGCGGCGTGTTGCAGCATCGGTCCGCTCGGCCGCGAGTCCCGGCCGATCACAACGGTCCCTCCGCGGACGAAGGTCCCGAATGCGGCCCCGAGATCCGCCGCAAGGCGCGGTGTCATCGTCGTTCCGACAATGCCTCGGACGCCGGATACGCTCATGATCAAAGTCATCTTCCATCCCTCTTCGTTTCGTTCGTCGATTAAAGGCGTTCTTGTCAATGGCCATGCCCTGATTGGATCATGGCTGTCATTGGCGGGCGATCTTGTTGCTGATGCAGTGGGTCCATTCGTCTTGCAGGTTGCCGCGCGTTTCAGGAGGCGTCGTCGCGGGCCTCGTCCAGGTCGGTTCGGACTGCGTCGGGAAGCGCCAGCGCACGGATTTCGGCAAGCTCGGCCAGAGCGGCCAACGTGGTCTCGTAGGCCGTTATGGAATCCGCCATCGTGTCGATGAAGAGCCTTTGCTTTCCGGCCAGGATTGCCAATCCGCCGCCTTCTCCCCCCATGGGGACCTTTTCGACGTCGATCCCCACGGACCGCGCCGCGCCGATGAGTGTCTCCAATCGTGCCTGAATCGTCATAGGTCGGATTCCCACAGCCGCAATTCGTGATCCTCGACGGTTTCGGAAAATCGGTACAATACGTTGAGAGAATCATGATGGACAGGGACGTTGCAGACATCAAGGACGATGGACGAAGCGAATCGGCGCCGATCGGCGCGACGGGCGCGCTGGAACGTCAGTTGGGGCATCTCGAATCCCAGTTTTCCATCCTAAACGACCAGGTTCAGGAACTTCAGCGGCTCGCGTCGTTGGGGACGATGTCGGCCGGCGTTGCGCATGAGATCAACAACCTGCTGACGCCGATGATCACCTACGGTCAATTCGCCGCGGGGCAGAGCGATCCGGAGGTCTGGCGAAAGGCCGTTGAGCGCGCGAATACGGGGGCGGCGCGCATGCGCACGCTCTGCAATGGGATTCTGGGGATCGCCTCGAACGCCAGGTCGTCGCCGAATGTCGCGGCGATCGGGCCGATACTGGACGAGACGTTTCATGCGCTCGGCCGTGATTGGAAGAAGGACAGGATCGACGCGGTCGTAGACGTGGATGACGAGTTGACGGCTTGTTTTGATCCGGCGGCGTTGCGTCAGGTACTTTTCAATCTGAGCATCAATGCGCGACAGGCGATGATCGGGCGTGGCGGCAAGTTGCGGCTCTCGGCGGAGGCCGTCGCCAACGATCGTGTTCAGATTCGGATCAGCGATACGGGCGTCGGCATTCCGGCGGAGAACCTCTCGAGAATCTTTGAGCCTTTCTTCACGACCAAACGAAAGGCCGATCGCGCGGATCTCGGCGGCGTCGGGCTCGGTTTGTACGTGTGTCGCTGTCTGATCGAGGATCAGCGCGGTTCGATTCGTGTCGAAAGCCGTGCCGGCGAGGGGACGACGTTTGTCATCGACCTGCCGAAACACGCGTCGGATTCGTGAAGCGTCGACATGTTTCATCGCAGGAATTATTGGCTCTTCACGGAATTGCGGGACCGTTGAGGGTGCTTGTCGACGCGGCGGCTGCATTCCACGAAGTCCCGGTAGGGACGACATGAAAAAAGCCCAGCCTTTTCAAGGCTGGGATTGCGACGAGAGTTTTCCTGCGCATTGCCGTCCCGGAAGGACGGCGTGAGCCAGGCGCGTGGCACGCATTCCGTCCCTGCAGGATGGAAATTGGTCATTGGAGCCGCGTGCCCCTGCGATAAATCGCTGGGCTATTCTCAACGGATCCCTCCGGGATCCTTCGCGACGCACAATTCTACTTCCAAAGTGTGATACGCCGTCATCCCGCAAATCCGTGAAGAACCGAATGATTCGGAGGGCGCGTCGGCGCCGGGCGTGATCGTCGATTCGGATAGAGTGATTCGTCTAGTGCGTGAACGCAATGCCGAGACGATAGCCGTCTTCCCACGTGTCACACGAGCGAACGACGCCCGCGCATGTGGGCGTGTTCGGAAGTTCCGTAAACCGCATCAGAATCTCCCGGCCCGGTCGAATCGCAATCGGAATGAAGCATCCGACGCCACCCGCCGACACGTCGATCGTCTTGGACGGGATTTCCGAGTCGTCGACGATGAGGACCATCTCATCGTCTGAAATCGTCCGCAAGTGCTTGCGGCTGTCCATGACGGCTTTGTTGTAGGGCGCGCGACGATGCAATTCGGCGACGAGTTTCCGGCCAACCATGATGCGCGGATTGGGTGCAGACGGAACACTCACGTTGCTGATGGCGTCTTGCGAACCTTCGACGTCCAGCACGCCAAAGTAGCGAGCCCCGCAACCAGCGCATTGCCAGCTGGAGCCGACTTCGCCTGGATTCGCCAATCGAATCGGCAGTGGTAGCTGGCAGTTATCGCATTTGATCAGCAGGAGTTGCGTATTCGTCGCCATTGTCTGATTCCCGAACGATTTTCGATTCAGGCCGCGTTGCAAACCGACACTGTCCTATCGGCATGGCGCGGCGGCCGAATCAGCCGCGAACCGGATTGATCTTGTTCCCGTTGCCGAGAATGATCCGGATGCGATGTTTCGGGCAGCGTCGGCGTTGTCGTCCGATAGCGAAATGCCGCGAACTGTCAGACTTGCGTGAAAGATGGGCGTTGCGCCGAACTTGATGACGCCGGGGCTGGCCGACGTGCTGTCTTGTGATCCTGCTCACGTGTGTTCGTAGTCCTACGAATCAGAGCGTGGAGTTTGAAGAGCTCTCGAAACGCTTTGAGAATAACACGAAGATTGGCGCCGGTCTGTTCACCCGCCGTGCGCGGGTAGTGATGGACGCCGACTTCTCCAATCGACAGACCGCGATAAGTCGCCTTCGCCAGTAGTTCCGTGCTGATCATCGCGCCGTCGCTTTCCAGCGTGATGTCGTCGAGAAGCCTCCGCGGAATGAGCTTGAAGGCGCAGTCGATGTCTCTGATGCGCATTTTGAACAGTGAGCGAACCAGCGTGCCCCAGCAGAATGCGTTGAGCTTGCGAAGCATGGAATCGGCTCGATCCATTCGAAAACCCACGGCCATGTCGGAATCCTCGAGAACGCGGATGAGTTTCGGAAGTTCGGCCAGGTCGAACTGGCCGTCGCCATCGCTGAAGAACACCCAGTCCATTTGCGAGGCCTCGAACCCGCGTCTGACGGCGCCGCCGTATCCCTGATTCGGTCGATTGTGTACGGCCCGGATTTCGGCGTGAGTCTTCGCGAGTCGATCGGCAATGTCTCCGGTTGCATCCCGGCTGCCGTCATTGACCAGGATGATCTCGAATCTTGACGCAATGGTCGGCGCGATCTGCATCGCGGACACTGCGACGCGCTCGATATTCGCTTCTTCGTTGTAGAACGGAAAGAAGATCGAAATCGATGAAAGCTTGCGTGGTTCTGTTTGCATTGGATGGCTCCTCGCAGGCGTCTGCCCGCAGACTGAGTCGTTCGTTGTCGTTGTGTGGGCTGCGACCATGCACGAAGTATGCCAATCCAGGGTATTGAGTTTCGTTCATCAACGAGCGCTTTCGATAATCCCGCATTCCTCGTCTGCGACGCGAATTCTCCAACGCAAATTCTGTTTTCCGACTCCGATTCTCGAACCGCGTTGCGCGTGCATGGCCAGTCTTCAAACGTTCGGAATGCGTACCAACACACGGTTTTTCGTGTGAATTGACACGATCCGCAGGATGCGTTCATGGCGCGACAAGATGGCGGCTCGATCGGATGCGTTCCATCTCAGTGAATGATCGCGCGCACGATCGCACAGGGGCGTGTGTGTTCATCGATTGACGAAGGGCGTGGGGGCCGGAACCCATGTTGCGATTGCATTTGAGAAAAAATTCTAACCTCCGGCAGGAAAGGAACTTGTTGTGTGTCATGGGACTTGAATACGCGGCGTGGTACGTGACGTGCTTTCGTTGGTATCCCGTGCCGCTGCGAATCGGCGGCAGCGATCCGATCGGTCGCACAAAAGTCGCATACACAGGACTTCACCAAAAACGGAGGAAAAAATGGTCCTTACAAAATCAAACAAAGTCGTACTCGCACTCGCCGGCATCTGGTTGGCGGCGTTTGCAATTCACGCAGGCTGCGATACGTCGTCGAGTTTCGACGTCGTGCCAGGTGTCGGCGATGCAAAACAAGAGGTGTTGATCGAAGCGCTGTTCGCAAAGGCGCCCATGTTCGTCGTGCCCGATTCCGTGTCGCAACGAACGAATTTCATCGACGTTGCGTCGCAAGTGCCGGGCGACGGCGACAGCGTTCGATTCGAACTGCCATCCGACAGTGTCACAGTGCAGATTGACTCGTCCAGCGCCGGGACACGCGGAGATCTTGCCATCGATCTCGTCGTGGCCAAGGGAAATGGCGGATCGGGTCGCGACGGAACGCTGGCCAGTTCGCTTCAGATTGAAATCGGCGCCGACGGTACAGTCAACGTCATCAGCAGTGATAGCCCCCGCCTCGGTCGGGATCTCGTCTCGATGCTCGGCGAGGGCGTCGTCAGCCTCGATGTGATCGTCAAGGGTGATTTCCGCGGTGTCGTCATCATCGACGGCACCAAGATTCGCATCGGTTTCGGAACCGGTCAGGGCAATGTCAATGAAAATGACAACTCCGCCGGCAACAGTAACGACAACACGGGCGGCAACGGAAACGACAACACCGCTCCGAACGGAAATGACAACACCAGCGACAACGGTAACGTCAACACCGCCCCGAATGGGAATGACAACACGGGCGACAATGGCAACGACAACACCGCCCCGAATGGAAATGACAACACGGGCGACAACGGCAACGACAACACCGGTGGCGGTACGTGCTCAGACGGGTCGACGCAGCTTCGGGTCGAAATCGAAGGGCCCGGCGACTTCGAGGTAGAGGCTCGCTACAGTGAGCACGGCTCCGATTGTCGGCGTTTCCGCCTCGACATCGAAGGGTTTGTGTCGGGCTGGTACGACGTATTCGTCAACGATGTGTTTGTCGGCGAGATCTTCGCGGACTCGGATGACGGCGAAGGTCGGCTGCGACTGGAGACGGACGATGGCAATTTCCCGGCGGGCTTCCCGGATGTTGCGGCGGGGGATGTGGTTTCCGTCGGCGACGTCATCGATGTCACGCTTCAGACGCATTGTTCGGAGACGTTCTCGTGCGACAACATGAACGGCAACGACAATACGGGCAATGACAACACAGGCAATGACAATACGGGGAACGACAATACCGGCGACAACACGAATGACAATGGCGCCGGCAACGCGAACGACAATGGCGGCTGATCGGCGTGAGGCGTGACGACGGCCGCGAGGGCCGCCGCATCATGCCTTGCCCGTCGCTGAAGAACGTAGCGATCGGCGGCCCGTCGCATTTGAAGTGACGGGACGCCGATCTTTTTCTTTTTTTGGTTCATCACGGGTTTGCGGGGACTGTTGACGGCTCTGGTCGACTCGGCGGCTGCATTCCACCAAGTCCCGATAGGGATGACATGAAAATAGCCCAGCCTTTTCTAAGGCTGGGATTGCGATGAGAGATATCTTACGCATTGCCGTCCCGGAGGGACGGCGTGAGCCAGGCGCGTGGCACTCATTCAGTCCCTACGGGACGGAAACTGTTAATCGGAGCGTGCCCCGGCGATAAATCGCCGGACTATTCTCAAGGGATCCCTCCGGGATCCTTCGCGGCGCACAATCCAACTTCCAGAGCGTGATACGCCGTCGTCCCGCAAATCCGTGATGAACTTTTTTTTCGTCCACGAGGATGGTTCGCGATTCGGTACGGGGCTTGGAGGCGGGCGCTGCAGCCGTCGAGCTTGAGCGGGCAGATGCGTTCTTAATCACTTCAGTTTCGTCGAGGGCGTGCTTCGGCGCGTGCGTGTTAGAATGCTGCGGATCGTACGAGATGGAATCCCATTGCTTTCGGATCGGACGTGGAGTTCGGAATGAATGATAACGAGCCAATACCAGCGAATCAGAACTGCCTGCTGACGGCGCGGCCTGTCGATGCCGACTGCAGGATCCGTCGTGCGTTTCGTGGAATTCTTTCGTATGGACTGGTGTTTCTCTACGGCTTCTTTCTGATGTTCTATTTCGCTTCGGAGCCGAAGCAGTTTGCGGATGGAACTCAGGAAATTGGCGTTTCCGGAAATGACTCGTTCTATCATTTGAAGATGGCGTCGATGCTGCCCGAGCACGGTCTGGTCAAAACGTTTCCATGGTTAAGATTCTCGTATTTTCTGAGACAGGGCGACGATTTTGTCAGTCATCACTACGGGTTTCATTGCCTGCTGCTGCCATTCGCTAAGGCGTCGGAATGGTTGACGGGGGAAGCCCTTTCGGGCGGTCTCTGGGCCGTGAGTACGTTCTTCGGCATCAACGTGATGCTGTTCTTTGCGATTCTGCGCGCGGGGCGTGTGCCGTGGGCGTGGATTTGGTTGCTGCTATGGCTGTTGCTGCCGTTTCAGTTCTTCATGCGTCACGGCTATGTTCGGGCGATCGGACCTTCGCTGATGTGCATGCAATTGCTGGTGCTGCTCGTGATACAACGGCGAGCGTTCCTGATTCTCGTTGTCGCGGCGTTGTCCAATCATGTCTATCTGGGTTCCGTGATGTATACACCCGTGATCATCGCCGCGTTTGCCGCGGCGTGCGTGACGGGGCGAGGCGGGTTCCGGCACTTCCCCTGGCGAATCGTGATTTGCGGCTTTGTCGGCTGGCTGTTGGGGGCTGTTTCGTATCCCTACTTTCACGGGATGATTGAGTTTCTCATGTTGCAGGTATTCGGGTCGGGATTGTCGCCCGACATCGAAGTGGGTCGTGAATGGAAGCCCTACGAGGGAGTCTGGTGGTTTGTCTCGACGTTGGCCGGACCGCTATTGGTCGTGTTCGTCACCAGCGCGCTTTTGCGTTTGCGCGTCGGACCACGGCTGAACACCAACGAGATGTTTCTGACGATTCTTCACATTCCGTTTCTGCTGCTGACACTCAAGGCGCGACGATTCGTTGAGTATTGGCCGGCGTTCGCCCTGTTGAACGCCGCAATGCTGGCACGGCCTGTCATTGCCTACTACATGCGGGCCTTGTTGCCGGAACGCAACGATCGGGTTGCGGGCGGCGGCACCGGGCGCGACGGTTGGCAGGTGATGTGGACGCTGTCGATGTTTGCCGTCTTTCTGATGATTGTCGTGGTCGGCTTTGCGTACCTCTGGGGGAACGCCGAGAGATTCGAGCTTCGTGAGGCGTGGGCATTGGGGATCGCCGGTTTGGCGATGATTGCAAGCGTGTTGTCGCTGGGCAGAGAGCGATTGATAGAACCACGTCCGATGAAGTATGCCGCGTTGATGCGTGTCTGCATCGTGCTTGTCGGCGTCGCGCTGGCGGTGCGTGTCGGATTTCAAAGCTGGCACACGGTTCGAGAGGGTTCCGCCCTGCGATTCGATCTACCCGAGGTGCGCAAGATGATGGCGTTTCTCAAAGCGGATTCCGACGCCGGCGACGTCGTGTTTACGACGGACTGGGACGATTTCCCACTCTTCTTCTATCACAACGCCTACAACCATTACATCGTCGGTCTCGATCCGAAGTTCACGCATGAGCGGCGACCGGAATTGTGGGAGCGTTACGTGAAAATCACGCGCGGCCAGGCGCCGGCCAGGGCGTCCGTCAAGCGGGTCGACGACGAAGGGCGCGAATTCAAGGATCGAATCGACGTCAAAGTCGCGGATATTCGCGACCATTTTCTCGCGAAATACGTCATCACGGATCGCGATCATCAGAAGCTGGCCGATCAGTTGAATCGGGACAAGCAACTCGCGGAAATCGTCTTTCCAGGGAATGACTATTCCAAGTGCCGAAATGCGCCTTACCTGGTGTTTCGCGTTCGGCAAACGGCTCAACCTGCCTCACGTCCCGCCGGCTAGGGATCCATCGCAACAGTCAATTTCGAACAGGCCGCAGCCTGTTGCCGGCGGAATTGCCGGTCGCCGACGCGCGATGGCACTCCGATTGCACATCTATACAGTGGTCGCCTACGGGTGCGTCTGCTCGTAAGTATATAAAAATAAGCAAGTTAGGTAGCTTGGATGTGGTTATCAGTAATCCGATTCCCGTACAATAGCGTCCAGTTGTGTGTACTCACACACGACGGCGATGTGTACGGACACACGATCCTGATGGGTTGTATGTCATCGAGGGGGAACTGATGTCCCGATTCCGCTGGTACCACTATTACTTTTTTCTCGCGCTCTTTGATGTGGTTGTGATTGTTCTGAGCCTGCAGCTTCATCAACAGGCAGTCGATCGCGTGAAGGACCTACTGGATGCGGAACGTCAACTGGACAACGAAAGCACGTGGCTGCAAAAGGCACAGACATTTGTCATGAAGCTGAATGCGCCGGGAAATAATCTGTTCGGCGTCAAGACCGGCGACGACTACATGACGCAGAAGCGGCTGTTCGAACGGGCGAAGCAGAACATGAGCGCTACGCTCGCAGAGGCGCCGCACGTCGGACTCGATGGATCCCGGATCGCCGCGCACGTCGCGGAAATGGAGTCGAAGGCCACAGAGTTGTTCGCCAGGTTTCGACCGTTTGCGATGTCGGATATTGCTTCGGACGCGACGACAAAGAATCATCTTTGGGGGCGACAATCGACGGCGTCATCACTTCTGCGATCGCAGCCGCTTGGCGTTATCGGCGAAGTGTATTCGGGGTTACGAACGGCGATGACCGCCGGGCCCGTCATGCGAGACATGGACAATCTTCAGCATGAGGCGTTGCGCGAGATTGCCTGGTTGTCTGCGACGAACGCGCAGCGCCGGATTGACCTGATTCAGCAGCATGAAGCGGACATCGAGAAGCAGTTCGTATCGCAGAGCTTCGTGATCGCCGGCGTCCTGTTGATTCTCGTCGGAGTCCATTTGTTCGGTCGTCGAC
>JAJDEC010000528.1 GCA_029259995.1 Phycisphaerae bacterium | reverse complement strand
CAATGGCGCAAATGGCCGAGATGTCGACGCCCGCGTTCGAGGACTACTACTTCAACGTCTGCACGCTCGATTATGCAAAGATGGCGAAGGCGATGGCTCCGCTGAAGGATTGGATGGAGCGCACGGATCGCGTTCGACTCGTCGGCCCCAACGACACGGAACTCTCATTCTCCACCAAGGGCATTCCCGCCGTCGGCTGTGACGGCAAGCTGAACATCCCCGATGGCGAAGTCTTTACGGCCCCCGTCCGCGACTCCATCAACGGCGTGATTCGATACAACGCCCCGTCACTCTATCGAGGCACGACCCACACGGACGTCCGGTTCGAATTCAAGGACGGCAAGATCATCGACGCCACAAGCAGCAATACGCAGAAACTCAACGAAGTCCTCGACGCCGACGCCGGCGCGCGCTTCTGCGGTGAGTTCGCCATCGGATTCAATCCGCACTGCACGCGGCCCATGAAGGACATTCTCTTCGACGAAAAAATCGCCGGCAGCATCCATCTCACGCCCGGTGCGTGCTATGACCAGGCGCCGAACGGAAACAAGTCGGATGTCCATTGGGATCTTGTCATGATCCAACGACCCGAATACGGCGGCGGCGAAATCTACTTTGATGATGTCCTGATCCGGAAAGACGGCGAGTTCGTCGTGGACGAACTGACAGGGCTCAACCCATCGCATTTGGGATGACATTCAGCAAATGAATGGCCGCGTGAGAGTCTGTGTGTTCATCCCAACAACCGCTAATTAGAAAAGCGGCGGAATCGTTCGACCACTCGGTTCCCGAGGGTTCTTGCAAGAGGACTTCGGAGTTGAGAACAACGATTGAGAACGATTCCGCCTGGATGACCTTGAATCTCGGCGTCGGGCGAGCAAAACAATCGACGCCGTTCATCAGGCTTCCCCCCTATATTTCGCCAGTTCGCCTCGGCATTGCACGCGCCCCCGGGAATACGATCGATCGTGATCGAACGCCACTGCACGTCCTGCCGATTCTGCCCCCGAAAACCGCGTAAACCCCGCGTTTGCTTGACCTTCGGACTTCGTCCACTAAGCTGTTGCGATGCATAAGAACATCCATACCGACTGGGACCCTGTGGAAACGCAGGAGTGGATCGATTCTCTTTCCGACGTCGTCAAGCGAGACGGCTCCCCGCGCGCTCGATATCTGCTTCGAGAGCTGCGCGAGCATGCAAGCGACGCCGGAATCCCGTTTCCCTTCAACGCCAACACGCCCTACATCAATACGATCCCGCGCGAAAACCAGCCGCCTTACCCCGGCGATCGCGCCGTCGAACGTCGGCTCAAGAGCATCATCCGCTGGAACGCCATGTGCCTCGTTGTGCGCGCCAATCGCAGATCCAGCGGCATCGGCGGACACATCTCGACGTTCGCCAGCAACGCCACGCTCCTGCAAGTCGGTCTGAATCATTTCTTTCGCGCGAACACGCCGGAACGAAGCGGCGATCAGATCTACTTCCAGGGCCACGCCTCGCCCGGTCTTTACGCCCGTGCATTCCTCGAAGGACGCCTGACGATTCAACAGATGCACAATTTCCGACGGGAACTCGCCGAAGGCGGCGGCCTTTCCAGCTATCCGCATCCGTGGTTGATGCCCGACTTCTGGGAATTCCCGACAGTGTCGATGGGGCTGGCCTCCATCTCCGCGATCTATCAGGCCCGATTCAATCGCTACCTGCTCAATCGCGGACTCGCCAAGACGGATCACTGCCGCGTCTGGGCCTTCCTTGGCGACGGCGAAACCGACGAACCGGAAAGCCTCGGCGCCATCACACTCGCGTCGCGCGAAAAGCTCGACAACCTGACATTCGTCGTCAACTGCAACCTGCAGCGCCTCGACGGTCCGGTTCGCGGAAACGGCAACATCATCCAGGAACTTGAAGCCGCCTTCTCCGGCGCCGGCTGGAATGTCATCAAGGTGCTCTGGGGCGACGACTGGGATCCGCTTTTCGCCGCCGATGAGGATAACCTGCTTCCGCAGCGCATGAGCAACGTGGTCGACGGTCAATGGCAGAAGTATTCGATCGCGGAAGGTAATTACATACGGGAAGACTTCTTCGGCACCGATCCGCGGCTTGCCCGCCTTGTCGAAAACCACTCCGATCAGCAGTTGGAGAAACTGCGCCTCGGCGGCCACGATCCGGAGAAGGTCTACGCAGCGTTCAAGTCCGCCGTCGAACACGAGGGACAGCCGACTGTGATTCTCGCGCGGACCATCAAGGGCTACGGTCTCGGCGAATCCGGCGAAGGCCGAAATGTCACACACCAGCAGAAGAAACTCAACGATCAGGAGTTGAAGGACTTTCGCGATCGCTTCGACATCCCGATCTCCGACAAGGAGCTTCGCGACGCCCCGTTCTATCGACCGCCCGAAGACAGCGCCGAAAATCAATACCTGCTTGACTGCATGGAGCGACATGGCGGCCCCGTTCCCCGTCGATACGTGTACGCCAAGCCGATGGAATCCGTCCCGTCGAAGCTCTTCAGCGAATTCCACGGCGGCAGCGGCGGACGAGAGGCCTCCACAACGATGGCGTTCGTTCGACTCTTGACGCGATTGCTTGGCGACAAGAAATTCGGCCCGTATGTCGTACCGATCATCCCGGACGAAGCGCGCACGTTCGGCATGGAAGGCCTGTTTCAGAAACACGGCATCTACGCCCACGCCGGGCAGAAATACGATCCCGTCGACTCGCACACGCTCCTGCGATACCACGAGAAGAAGGATGGCCAGATTCTCGAAGAGGGAATCACGGAAGCCGGTTCGATGGCGTCGTTCACGGCGGCGGGCACGGCCTACGCCACGCACGGCGTCAACATGATTCCGTTCTACACGTATTATTCGATGTTCGGATTTCAGCGTGTCGGCGACAGCATCTGGGCCGCCGGCGATCAGCGCACGCGCGGATTCCTCATGGGCGCCACGGCCGGAAGAACGACGCTTGCCGGCGAGGGCCTGCAGCATCAGGACGGCAACAGTCATATTATGGCCATGCTCGTTCCGAACCTGCTGGCCTACGATCCCGCCTACGCCTACGAGTTGGCGATCATTATCGAGACCGGCATCGATCGGATGTTTACCAAGCAGGAGGACATCTTCTATTACATCACGATCGAGAACGAACCCTACGTCATGCCGGCGATGCCCGAACATCTCTCGGAAAAGGAGATCACGGAAGGCATCATTCGCGGAATGTATCTATACAAGCCGGGCCGAGATAACCCTGAGTGGCCCAAGGTCCATCTGTTCGGCAGCGGCTCGATCCTGAATGAAGCGCTCCGCGCGCAGGAAGCCCTCGCCGAAGGATTCGGCGTCTCCGCCGACGTCTGGAGCGTGACCAGCTATCAGCAGTTGCAACGCGAAGCGATGCACTGCGAACGTTGGAATCGCCTCCATCCGACGAAGCCGCCGAAGAAGTCGTTCTTCCAGCAGCAACTGGAGAACGATCCATATCCCGTCATCGCCGCAAGTGACTACGTCAAGATGACGGCCGGTCAGCTGGCCCGATTCGCCCCGGATCAGTTTATCGCCCTCGGCACGGATGGCTTCGGCCGCTCCGAAGCCCGCGAGGACCTGCGCCGATTCTTCGAGGTCGACGCCGAGTCGATCATCGTCGCGGCGCTGCACGCCCTCGTTGCCCGAGGCGAAGCCGACGCGGCGCTGGTCGAAGATGCGATCAAGACGTTCGGCATTGACACGGAGTCGGATGACCCCTGGCGAAGGTAGGCAGGCGCCCCATGCTTCGAGGAGCGGCGATCAACCAGGTGGCATGAATGTCATCGGTTTTGCCGGAGCAAATCCTTGCGCGAGTCAATAAAAGCGGGCGGGCTCAGAGAATGCGCCCCGCCTGCTTACGGTATTACATGACAGAATCTTGGCACTCCTGTCATTGACAGTTCGGATTGTTGATGAGCATGTCCACAAACATGGACAAGTCGTCCAAATCGAGCCCGCCATCATTGTCAAGATCTGCACAAGAACAATCAGCGCCGGAATTTGCGATCAGACATCGCGTGAATTCCTGCACGTCAAGGCTGTTGACTGTTGTGTCGGCATTGACGTCTCCGAGACATCCACACGCTTCCGATGCCTCCAACGAGACAACAAACACGCCGGACGTACCGCCAAAGAACGAAATCGTCGTCGCGAATCGGCCATCGGAATCGAAGCAAGATGCGCGTGCTTCTTCAGCACCTTCAGTGTCGAAATTCACAAAGTATATGTTGCGGATGTCTTCAACGAGTGGATCGTCGTCGATGTCAATTGGATCCATACGACGACCAATCAGCGTCGATTCACCTTCAGAATCCGCGATCCAGACACATCGTGAATTCACATTGAATTCGACACCCGGGCCAGCCACATCTCCCCAGAAAAGCGTCTTGCCGTCGGGTGCGACAATCGGTGCCCCCTGAAAGTTTGTATAGTGTATCCCGGATGCAGTGCCGGTGGCCTGATCCCCCTCGCGTGCAATCAGCGTCATCGGGCCCGGTCCCTCAGAGAAAATGCAGTCACTATTGCTTGAATTGACGCCCGCACCAGTGATCACGCCATTGAATGCGATTTGGCCCAATTCATTAACTTGAGCTCCGTCGAACGCCCAATAGGTGACACCGGGCGCAAGCCCGGGCGCTGGATCGCCGCCTCGATGTAGCAAAGTTAATGGGCCCGACCTCTCCGAAAACAAGGCACGATCGTAAGGGTACAGCACACCTGCCCCCGTTAACGACGTATTCATGATCATGCCGCCGGTGACGTCGACGGTTGGCAGCAGCACGGTGTCGTACACCACGCCTTCGCCGGCACCCGGAGCCGGATCGCCGGCACGAGCGATCATCTCCAGTGCGCCATTGCGATTCGTATACACGCAATACTCGTTGTCGCTATTGACATTGGCCCCCGCCAATGACGAATAGAAAGTCACATGACCGCCATCCGTCAATCGCAGCGTGCTGAAGGCGGGGATTCCCAAATCGTTGATTGTGTCACCAACGTCGCCCCCTGGCGCGGGATCTCCCTCACGAATAACCATTTCGAGAATGCCCGAACCCTCAGAAAACAGCGCAACATCATTCCCTGAATGAACGCCCGTCCCCGATACTTTGCAAAGAAAGGCACATTGTCCGTCACCATTAATCTTGGGATTCGTGTCCGTGCAATCACCAAAAAATAATCCCGGCCCGGCTCCGGGAACAGGATCACCCTCTCGAGCCAAGATGGCCAGCGAGCCTGTTGCCCCTCTAACCAGCGCCGAATTGTTGGCGTCGGTCACTCCGTCACCAACGAGATAGCAGCGAAAAAAGACTTGCCCGGCGGAATTCGAACGGATCGGATAAAGCAAATCGCCAAAGCGGACACCACCGCCCAGACCGGGCGCTAAATCACCGGAACGCGCAGTCAGCTCAAGCCCAGTCTCCGATTCGCTGACGATGCAATCCGCGTTGGTTCCGTCAATGCTGGGCCCCGTCAGGTTTGCGAAAACAATCACACGGCCGTCTGCCCTGATTGACGGAGCCAAGAACCAATTGAATACAGTACCGG
>JAJDEC010000527.1 GCA_029259995.1 Phycisphaerae bacterium | reverse complement strand
GCGGCCATGGCGGAGATCATTCTCATTCAGAGCGGTCCCAACGCAGCCGTGCCCCATCGCCTGACAGGAACACGTCGAATCGAATCCAACGACGCCGTGATCGTCGATTGCGTTTGCAAGCGCAACGGATACTGCGGCGATATGACGCGGACCTACTTGCCGCTGGTGCCGACGGACATGGTTGGAAACGCGTATGCCGCGGTTCGACAAGGGCACGAGGCCGCCATTGAGATGATTCGCCCGGGCGTCACGGCCAACGATGTCGACGCTGCGGCGCGTTCGATCATCGAGAGAGCCGGCTTCGGCAATGCGTTTCTGCATCGTCTTGGCCATGGAATAGGGCTCCAGGGCCACGAGCCGCCTTTCATCGTCCATGGCAGCGATGAAGTCCTGGAAGCAGGCATGTGCTTTACCGTCGAGCCCGGTATCTATGTCAAGGATGCGTTTGGCGTCCGCATCGAAAGCGTCGTGACGGTCACACCTGACGGCTGCGAAGTACTGAGCGACATGACGCCGCTTGATGTACCTGCCGAACCCGCGAAAGTCATCATCTAATCACATCGCGGCGCACTTCGCCGATGCTCGAGGCGAATGACTCGTATATGTTGCATATCGAAGCGTCGTTGCGAATTGCATCGATGCTAGTCTGCGCGTGTCAGTTCGACATTCAGGATCGAATGCCCCTTGAGTTCAAAGTGTTCGACGACAATATCCACCTCATTGTCATCCTCGATGGCGAACTCACCTTCGTGGCGTTTCGGCGCATGCCACGTCCAATCGTCCACCACGACTTTGCTGCCGACCATCACGCGAATACCGTCGTCGCTGATCGTCGAAATCCGCCATGTTCCTTTCGTCAGCCTGATTCTCGTCCGCGCAATCATTCCGAACTGATCCCCGCTCAGCTTCGCGTTTGTCAATGCTTCCGAGAGGTTCTGATCGCTCGGGCCGCGCTGGGCGTAGTTGAAATTCAGCGTTTCAGTCAGGATTGATACGGCGCTGTTCGACTTTTCAAGGCCACGCCAGCCTTCGATGTCATCACGTGGATCATGATCGCTCCATTGGAAAAATGTCGCATTCCACTGAATCGCCTGAATCGTTCCTGATACGGTTTTCTGATAATCGCCGGCCTCGACGTCGAACGCATAAGGATACACGCCAGACGCCTCCGCCTTAATAACCAATTCCCGAACTCCGCCCTTGCTTCCGCCGGGATGAATCGTGTGCACGAGACCACGCCCCTTGAAGTTGATGCGCAACGCGTCGTCAATTCTTCGAAGTTCATAAACGTGCTGGAACCCGCTCGTACGAACCAGTCGGGCAAGCGGCGACGCGTGATTCCATGGCCCCCATTCCGTCATGACGATGTTTTCGCGTCCACGCAGGTGCTGACGGGCGCCGACCGGCCGCGCATCGCCGAGAATATCGACCGACGGCGCTTCGGGTGTCGAAACCCTCGACTCCTGACGGCGGACAACCGCCTCCGCGTCGGCATCGATGTCGCGTCGGCAGCCCGCCATCGTGTTTCCGATCAACGTCACTTCCACCTTCCCGCGTAAGTGCAGCGCAAGGTCTTCATTCTCAAATGTATTGTTCGCGATCAGGTTGACTTTCGCGCTCGGCAGGTTTGCCAGCCCCCACGGATGATCGCTGAAATCACTCGAATCGTTGACCCAGTAGTGCACACCGCATCGATTTCCCTTGAACGCGTTATTCACGATTCTGTTTCCCGCACCGTGTTCGATGTTCACGCCGCCTCGCTGGATCTCGCTTCCCATCTCGCCGTTCCCCTCGATCTGATTTCCGGCAATCAATGTGTCCTGCGAATACCCGCCCCAGATGCCGCTGATCCCGTTGCCGACGAGTCGATTGTTCAGATACCTGTTGCCGAACGAAAACGTCATCTCGATGCCATGGGCCGGCGCATAGGAAAAGTCATTGCCGATCAGTATATTGTCATTGCATCCGGCGCGCACGTGGTCGAATTCCGAGTTCGCCAAAGGCGGATGCCCCAGCGCTTCCATGCCGCAGAATCCGAAGAATGCGTCCCCACAATGCGTCGCGGAATTCTGCGCGATGACATTGCGATGACATTGTTCGAATGCGAGTATTCCCGCGGAATCCTGGCCGCGATTGTAGACGCCGTGGCTGTACCCCCTCACACAGAAGTCCAACGCGTTTCGGCTGATCAGATTTCGCGACGATCGCCACAGGGCGATACCCCAGCCGGAGTTGAAACTGAAGTCGTTGTCGTAGACCTTCGCCTCTGCCACGCGATCCAGGATCAGCGCATTCTGGCCATCCCGAACGACGCATCGCCGTACCGTCACGCGTTTCGAGTCTTCGAGACAGATCGCGGCACCGTACTTTGACAACCATTCGTTCTGATCGTTGTGGTGCGGTCGCAACCAGTCAACCGCGTTCTCGGCCATCAGCGTCGACTTCAATCGCCCGCGTCGCATGTCTGAAGCGTCAACATCCTCAAGCGTCAGGCCATCCGCATCCTTTGCATGAATCCCGCACCAGAATCCGCGGATTCGACCGCCGCGAATCGTGACGTTCTTGTGTCCATCGATTCGGATTCCGTATCCCCGATACCCGTCCGGCCGCTCGTCAGGCGACGACCCGCGGAGAACACTGCCGTTCTCGAATTCCACAGTCACATCAGACGCGGCAATGTGAATCACGCCATCGCCATTTTCGTCTCGGATGATCGCACCTGGTGCAATGATCAAACGACACGATTTCTTGACGACGACGTTGTCTGCATCGACGCGGATTTCGGGGAGACCGCCCATCTGGGCCATCGCCATGGCGAACGTCAGGAATGCTTGCATGATGCACCGTTCATTTTCGAATGCGAGATACGCCGATCCGCGTTCGAGTGTCTGAATCAAAACCTGAAATGCTCGCCTGAACCGCCCGAGGCCATTCTCGTCCTAGAATAGCAATGTGGCGTGAGAATGGTAAGACGATCCGACGAGGCGCGTCGCCCCATTCGCGACGCCGCGGACCGAACGCAGATTCCAACCGCCCGTTCTGGCGAGATTCCGTCGGGCCCCTTTGCAGCGCCAGACAAGCCCAGGTGCCAAGTACCACATAATTACCATGCAACCGCACCCGGCTGAATCCGCCGTGGCAGCCGAAGAAACGCCTCCGAATGACATTTCCGGACCTTACGATCGTTGTGCGGATAACCGGCGAATGCCGCTCCTGACAATTGACGATTGCTGTTATGGTACAAGCCTGTGAAGAATAACATGGACAATCGAAGACGAATCACGCTCCGGGACGTCGCTGCCAAGGCCGGCGTGTCCGTGATGACTGTCTCGCGCGCGCTTTCGCTCAAACCAAAGTCCGTCAGCCCGGCGACGTTGGAAAAATGTCGAACCGCCGCGGCCCAATTGGGCTACGTACCAAACCTGTTGGCGCGAAGCTTGCGCGGCGAACAGCTGAACACATTCTGTATGTTCGCCGAATTCATCGCGAGCCATCATTACCTGGCGGAATGTGTCGATATCGCATCTCGAGAAATCGAGCAGCGACATCAGACCGTGATTCTCTGCCAGTCCCTCAATGCGTTTCAACATGCAATCCGAAGCTTCAACCTCATGGGGGCCCTCGTCATTGCGCCGCCCGAGGCGTTCTACGACGATCCGTTCGGTCACAAATCCCTCGGTCCCTGCGCGACGCCCGCCACGATCCTGCTGCACAGCGCCATTCAACAGGATCAATTCAGCGAGATCAGCCCCGATCTCGAGGACATGTCGTATCGTTGCGCCGATCATCTGCTCAAGTTGGGCCATCGTTATCTCGCCTACGTGGGCGGTCCGCGCGCCAGCGACGAACCGAATTGGTTCGCACTTCGGCAGCGCGGAATTCATCGGGCCATGAAGGAGCACGGCGTTTCGACGGATGGCCTGATTCAGCAACAATGCACGGCGATCGAAACGGCGCCGCTCTATCTGCGACAGCTGTTGGCGGCGGCGCCCCAGACGACGGGTGTCATCTGCCTGAATGACGACATCGCGATCGCTGCCATTCACGCCCTGCAGGAGATGGGCAAGAAAGTGCCCGGCGACATGTCCGTTGTCGGATGCAACAATCTTGCCGTCAGCCGCTACTTCCGGCCCTCCATCTCAACGTTTGAATTCGATATCCGAGGCATGGTGCAGATCGCTCTGGACTTGCTGATCGACGAAATGGAAACCGACAGCGATCGTCGAAAGCGCGTGCGAAGCATTCATCCAGGGAATCTCGTCATTCGGGATTCGACCGCCCGGCCGCCGACACAGCAGGCGCAAGCGTAGGAAGAATCTTCCGACACTTGTGTCACATGTCCATCGCAACTGTAAGTCGTCCATCCTCCAGCCGGGGGCGTTTCCGCGCCTCCGTCTTCCCACGGCTGGCGTTGACTGATCGACGATTGCGAGCGAAACACAAGTCAGGATCAACAGAACGGACCCTGTGATGAAGTGCGGAGAAAAGAGCGACCCCGCCAGTGTAGGGGACGGAGTCGCTCATCGCCGAAAACTTCAATCAACAGCTGGCCCCGTTAAGCAGCAAGGCGACGAATTCATCGATGTCCGCGACTGTAATCGTCTTCGAACAATCAACATCCGCGCACGCACATTGCAACCATGTTAAGCTGCCGTCGACAAGGCACTGCACAAATCCATGGATGTCTCGGCCGTCGATGATGCTGTTTCCATCCATGTCGCCCGGACACGTGCCGCAGGGCGCCTGCATCGTCGTGAGCAATTCGAACGCCATCTGGACTTCCTGTTCGGGGGAGTCGCACTCCCAGTCTTGTTTCTGCCAGCCTGCGTAATCCGGACAGTCATTCGGCGGAACAACAACGCTCGCTGCCGAGATTCTGCCGACACAGGCTTCATTCATCGGCTGGCATGGAGCCATCGGCCCCGGACTTGTGTGCCAGCCCCAGAAATGACCGTTCGATCCGGGAAGATTGGACGGCAGATGTCCAGTGAGAATCGGTGTGCAGGCCGGCCCTGACACATCGGTCCAAAGCACGCCCACAACAGCCTGCACATCGATCCAGTAAGTCGAGCCGCGAACCTCGAGGAAGGCGTCGGGATCCGCGGGGCTCGATCCGTCGCGCGGATCGATCTCCGCGCAAAGCAGACAACACTGCGACAGGTCGACCGCATATCCGAACACGTCGTGGCCGAAGCAGTCCACATACCCCGCAGGAACGATGTTCACTGCCTGGGCAGGTGCGAAATAGACGCCGAGCGCCGTTGGGTCATCGCCGACCAGGGCATCGGGCGGACACGTGGCATCCGGCATGGCGTGATGGAAACTGAGAAGCCAGCCATCCACGACGAATGGTTCCACCGGATCCAGCGGGGCAAATCGATCATCCAGGTAGCTGCCCCACCAGCGAACCGCTTCGATCGGACGACCATCCGAAATGAAGTCATCAGCCACGACGCGATTCGGATCCGGTCCCGGAACCGGTCCAGTCTGAAGGATCTCAAACGCCAGTTCTGATCCCTGGTCCGTCGTCCAGTTCGGCGATGTCGGCACGGTTCGTGACGCGGCGTAACAGACAATCGGGTTCGGCGGCCCGCTGTTCTGCCAGCGCCAGATCGCGGCAGCGTTCGCATCGTTCGAGATGGCGACGATCGCCAGCCAGTGAGTCTGCCCCAACTGCTGATCAAACGGCTGCGGCAGCGGATAGCTGTAGCGATAGATCCTGCAGCCCTCGTTATTCAGCAGCCCAGTCCATGTCTCATTGACAACAGCAAGCGTCGGCTGGCCGACCCAGAGCGAATTGTTGGGCAGGCAGAATGGGATCGGCATCCCGTCGTCATCGTAGATCTCCACGTCGAAGTGATTAATCCCCGACATTCGTTTCTCGTTTCCGAGCGCATCCAGCTCATAGTTGCCATACCAGACCAGCCCGGTCACCGGGCCGCCGTCGCAGACCCACTGATCGGCACGGGTGATCACTGTATATTGGCCGAGAATGTTCGCGTCGTGTGCGTGGGCGCCCGGCAACGTCACATTCGGAAGCTGCTGCCACTTGGCTTCGTCAACAGGTGCGGAGAATCCGATGTTGGATCGGGCATCGAATCCCTCGTTCGCATCGTGTGGCAGCTGTGACCATTTGGAAACAAGTGGCAATTCAGGTTCGCGTGTCGTTACCACAAACGCCATGTCCCAACCGGACTCAACGACATCACCTTCGACATATTGGTTGCCGAGCCCCAGCTGCGTCGGATCAAGAACCGCATGGGCATCGTCGTTGTAGAAATGCGGACGCGTCTTCCAGCCCCAGGGATGCTCCGGATCTGCAACAACCATCGGACAACAGAGTTGTTGACACGCCGGAATATCCGGATTTGGCCCCGCACAATTCGAGAACCAGCACGCGAAGACGGCAACATCCGCCGTGTCGACGTCACCGTCACAATCCATGTCGGCGCCGGCGCACTGCCCTGTTGGCGGCTGACCGACACAGGCCTGCAACACCACGAGATCCGCCGCACTCACACTGCCGTCCCCGTCAAGATCACCATTGCAGGCGCAGAGAATCGGATCGTAAATTGCGGAGATGCTGATCCAGTAGACGGTCGGGCCCGGCTCCTGGAAGAACCAGGATTCCGGGGGGATATCGAAGTCATATCGATAGCAACCGTCCGGCGTCTGCATGTGGCTGGGTTCAAAGTCGCACGCGACGGGCCGCTCATTCAGATCGCCGCGATCCACGATCCACTCCCAGATCATCGTTTGGGGATGACTGGGAGGAGTGCCTCCGGGGCCCGCAGGTCGATCGGTCCAGAGACCGATGTGAAACCTTGACGGCGCCAGCGGCGGTGGGACCAATTCCTCCCAGTCAGTGTAACTTCCCCACCAGTGAATATTCGCGATCGGCTCTTCATTGATGCAAAGCCAGTCATCGGCAACGATCTGGAATCCGTTGTACGTCGAAGGTTCGTCCCATCCATAGAAGCACTCGGGATGCTGCGACGCCGGGTCGAAGATCGGCGGCTGCGCCCACTTGATCGGATGGCACACAACCGTCGTGCAATCGGTACCGGGGCCCTGCGGATCGCCGCCGAGCGCAACGCAGTGCATGTGCGTCGTGTCAACACAACTGCCATCGGGAAGGCAGCACGCCATGATGGGCGGCGGTTGCTCGACGCGAACAGCATAATCTTCGACTTCGCCGTCCTGGGCGGGGCCGGTCCATCCGTATCCGGCGGGGTTACTGCTGATGCGGAAACGCGCAAATGTCGGCCCCGGCGTTGCCGAGATGGGGACATTAATAAAGTACGTATTGAAGTTGACTGGGAACGGCGTCAGCGGATTGCCGAAGAAGACCTGATCGCCGACCTCGGCAAAG
>JAJDEC010000526.1 GCA_029259995.1 Phycisphaerae bacterium | reverse complement strand
GACATCGACGGCGACGGCATTGCCGACGCCTCGGACATCAACGATTTCAACACGACGACATCAGTCGGCGGCGGAACGCTCGCGATTTCCGAACGCGATGCCAGTGGCGATGTCGCCATTTACATGAACATCGACGTCAATAACGTCAACGGCCTCAACAACAACGAAGGTCAATATCGACTCGTCGTCACGCCCACGCAGGCGGCGGCGGGGGATGTCGAAGTCCGAATCGATGACATGCTGGATCCACTCACATCGATTCCGGCGAACGTTCAATATCGGGTCCGCGTTCGCAATCGTTCGGGAACTGCCGTTGGCGCCACGACCGTAACGGCGACGATCGACGCCACGCTGACGGGCGTGACGACGTCGGTTCCGTCCAACGAAGTTGCGGCGAATCAGTTCGAAGTCACGATGAGCGGCCTGGGTGCTTACGAAACGCGAACGTTTGACGTCTTCGCGACGGCGCCGACCGGCGGCGTCAAGAACTCGACGGCAACGGTATCGGCGGCAGGCGATCCGAACGCCGCCAACGACTCCGAATCCGAGGAAACCCTCATCGGGCTCATCACGGATCTTGAAGTCACGATCGCCGATTCGCCCGATCCGCTGAACGAACTGAACGGGCTGATCACCTACACGGTTTCCGTGACGAACAATGGTCCGTCTGTCGCGGCGGATGTTGACGTTCTGATGCTCCTCGATCCGGCGACAACCTATATCTCCAGTGATTCCGTCGCCGTCCATACGGCCGGGCAGATCGATGCCGATATCACGGGCATCGAAGGAACAAACGGCCCCATGGCCAGTGGCCAGACGTTCAACTTTACGGTTGTCGTACAGGCCACGACGGTCGGAACCTACTCGGCCAGCGCCGAAGTGATGACGGGAGAAACCGATCCGATCCTTGGTAACAACTCGACGTCGGAAGACACAGAGTACGTTCTGGAATCGGATTTGCGCATCTTCATCGATGACAACGCGGATCCCATTCAGTCCGGCGATCAGATCGTTTACACGATCACGGTCGAGAATCAGGGACCTTCTGCGGCGACAGGTGTCGTTGCCGACATCATTCTCGATCCTGACACGACAGCCACGATCATTGACCTGCCGGGTATGCCGAACGGCGCCAACGTTCAGGCGAACATCGGCCCGATGGCGGTGGACGAGGAGATCGTCTTCCAAATCACTGTGGATACGAGTACGGCGAAGCGATACCTGAAGGCCAGCGCCAGCGTCGTGGGCAGTGGCGTCGAGGCGGACACGGACACGAGCGACAATGCCGCGGACGAAGTCACGGGCGTTGTCTCATCGGCGGCCGGTTCACCGAAGGTGATCATCTCCACGATCAACGGTCATCCAACGGCACAAGTGCCGGGATTGCCGGGTCGTGAGTTTGATACGCTTCAACAGCCGCACAGCAGCCCGAACGGTCTCCACTGGATCATGACGGGCAACATGGACGGCACGACATCGGATGACGAAGTCGTCATCCGCAGTGTCAACGGCGTCATCGACATCGTTGTTCAGGAAGGCGTGACGCTCGATGATCTCGCCGAACCGTTCGGGGCCGAGATCGACGAGCATTGCTCGATCAACGACAACGGCGACTTTGCCGTGACGGCCAACAACGATCCCAATACCTTTAACCCGCAGTCAGATACGGAAATCGCCATCAAGAACATCGGCGGCACGCAGTCGACAGTGGTTCGACAAGGTGGAATCAACTTCGATACCTTCGCTGCGTATTACTTCGATATCCGATCGCCGTTGATTCAGTCTGACGGGACGATCTGGGTTTACACGTTGATGGGACAGGATGGCCCGCCTCCCAACTATGATTTCGAGATCACGGGGCGACATATCTACGACGACGATGCCGCAGCGGGTGGAAACATCCAGATGCAGACATTGCCGAGCAGCGCCTATACGTTGAACGGGATGTCGATCGGCGGATACCTGCTGGACAGTCTGGATCGCTACGAATTGTCGGTCCGCACTGATGAAACCCAGTACTTCATCCAAGGTGTCGCAGACGACAGCGTCAATCCGCTCAAGGATGTCGCCGTCCTTGGAACAACAGACGCAGCGCCGGGCTCGGCATTGACCGTCGTTGTCGAAGAAGGCGTCACGCTTCCCGGACTGGCGTCTCCCGTCGAGAGCATCCATGGCGGCTCCACGCAGTCCGTGAATCGAATGATGCACGGCGGCGACTGGTTCGTCATGGGTTCGAACGTTGATGACTCCGACTGGGTCTACTCCAACGGTACCGTCATCGCTGCGACTGGCGATCCGCTGTTCCCGGGCTCGAATGAGTCGTATAGCGACAACGGATTTTCTTCCGGATTCTTCGGCGCCTGCGGCAACAGTCTGGGTGACTACGTCCTTGCGACGCGATCGAGTTGTCTGGACACGAGTGCCCGAAACGTCCTCGTGATGAACGGTGAACGTATTGTCGTTCGATCCGGCGATCCGGTCGACGTCGATCAGAACGGCGCTTACGACGACGACGCCTTCATCAACACGTTCGGCAGCTACGATCTGTTCCTGACGGACAGTGGCAATCTCGTTTTCATCGCCACGCTGAGAAACAGTGGCGGCAGCACGATTGGCACTGCATTGCTGACGATGAATGTCAATTGCCAGTCGCCCGGCGACGTCAACGCCGACGGGTCGATCAATGGTGACGATGCGCAGGCGTTCGTCGACTGTCTGCTGGCCGGCAACCCGCCGTCGAGCGGTTGTGCGTGTGCCGATCTCAACGGCGACGGCAGCGTGGACGATCTCGACACGCCGCTCTTCTCCGCGTTGCTCGTGAACCTGCCGTAACCCGCGGCGGAGTTTCGCGACACATCAGAATCCCTTCCGCGGTCGCGGGCGACGTCGTCGCTCGCGGCCGCATTCTATTGGGTTCTGCGGAGTTTTCACCCCGGCTCAATCGAATCGCACGTCCCGATTCGATTCCCAGGAGGGCTTCGCCTATGATTAACGGGCGAGTCGCCGAATACGGGCGACGTGCAACCCTCACGCCGACTGGCCGGTGATCGATGAAAACTGAGTTTCAATGTGTTTGCGGATATGGCACGGCTGTCGACCCGGCCGCACTGAAGTCCGCTCTGAAATGCGAACGATGCGGCAGCATGCAGAACTTCTCCGTCGCCGAGGACGGAAGGGCAAGCTGCTACTGGATCATGATCGGCAGTCGAAACGGCACGCCGACGCGGGCCATTCCTCTGCTCGATGACAGACCGCTGGCGATCGGCAGCTCCGAGGCCTGCTGGCTCGTGGTCCACGGTGACGGCGTGCAGTCGATGAATACCGAATTGCGTGTTGATTCCGATCGTCGCGTCCATGTGCGACATCTTGCGGAAGCCGGCCGCACATGGATCGATCGCGCCGCCATCCTGGAGGGCGTGCTGGAATTCAACAACGAACTTCGAATCGGCGAAAACGTGCTTCGCCTCTGTACGACGGCGACGCTTCTGCGACTGGCCGCGGCCGATGCGGCGCCCGTCGTCATCGAGGATGACGACGACGATGCGGGCGATCGCAAACGACACAGCGATGATTCCTATTACGAAGAAGAATCGCGAACGCCTCGCAAGCAGCGAGGGAGCTTTCTGGCCGACTTTTCCCCCGGCCAGAAGGCGCGGGCACTCGGCAGCATCGTTGTCTTGCTGATCGCCGGATTTTTCATCGTTCGGATGATCTTCTTCCCGGCCGTGTCGGACGAGATGCCGACGTTTACGACATTCACGTGCCCTGTCGATGGAACGAAATTCGGCGGCGAATGGAGCAATGGGACGCCGCAATGTCCGGAATGCGGCCAGCTCGTGTTCGGTTCCGTCAGCTACAAGCCGACGCCGAAGAAGAAGCTCGCCCCGGCGACTGTGCTGCCGACATCGGCGCCGGCCGAATCCAATATTGATGAAACAGGCAATTCCGCCAATCTCGATGGGCCGGATACAGAGGAGACGCCTTGATGAAATCGAAGTCTGCACGAAAAAGCCGTTTCGGATTCACACTGATCGAGTTGCTGACGGTCATGGCGATCATCTCCATTCTGATCGCCGTTCTCCTGCCCGCATTGTCGGGGGCGCGGCGATCGTCGCGCGACACCAAGTGCCGGGCAAACCTTCGCGAGATCGCCAACGGCACGCTCATGTACGCGCGCCGGCATGATGATCGATTCCCCGTCGCGGGCGATTGCACGAATGGCGGCAACTGCGAATTCTGGAACGGGCACCAATACGTCGGATGGAACGGTACACGGACCAAGCCGAACGGCGACTTCTGGAATCGCCCCGTCAACTTCGATTTGGGAATGGAAGGATCTCCGCAGAATCCCAAGGGCGGCGAGATCGCCAGATGTCCGAGTGATGTCGGCGCGATCGGCGAGACAGGCGTCGGTACACCGCTCTACGACGTGCTGGGTTCCAGCTACATCCTGAATCCGATTCTGACGCAAGGGAAATACGGAATCTGGCAGTATCGAACCGTGGACATTGGTGAATCGGATTTCGTCCAGATCTCGCGCAAGATTCTCGCGGCCGATCATGTGGGATTCGGGTTGACGTTTGACGAGTCGTTCACGGGGATCAATCCCGGTTGGCACGACTTGACGCGTCCGGCCGCCGTATACGCATTCGCCGACGGGCATTGCGAATACATCAAGGGGCGCTGCGGCGTGCGTGAATGGCAATGGTATCCGGAGGCGAGCGGACCGAAGTTCGTGGACAAGCTGACCAACAAAGTGAATTGGAACGTCTACGATTGCGAGTAGTGCAGTGCCTCCGAAATGCGCGACGATCCATTCGGGGAGTGTGGGCGTCTCGCCCGCAAGTCCGAGTTATCTGTGCGGGCGAGACGCGTGCAAGTCCGTGTCATCTGTGCGGGCGAGACGCCCGCACTCCCCGAT
>JAJDEC010000525.1 GCA_029259995.1 Phycisphaerae bacterium | reverse complement strand
ATCGCCGCGTGCGCTGGTCGGTGCGGGCATGGCGGCGATCGGTGCATTGTCTGCCGCGACCGGTTCGACCATGGCCTCTGCCGCTTCGCCGCGCGGCCGGCATGCGCCGACGGCGGCGCTGTCGCCGCATGTGGGCCTATTCGGCGCGCCGGGCCCGCCGCTGCGGCAACTGGCGCCCGGCATTCGCAGGTGCCATAATCGTGGCATCACCGCGGCTGGCGGCGGGGCGATTATCAGCCGCGCAGGATCGGCCGACGCCAGGGGCCGGGCCGCAGTCGCCGATTGCGTGCGACGAAGCCGGCGGGGCATGCAACGGCGGGATCGTTGCATGCCGCGGCGGCGGCGTGGCCGGCAACGAAGCGGCCGGGGCGGGCGACGGCGTATTCGCGACGTGCGACGATTGCCGGGTTGCACGCGACGGCCGCTTGGCGGCTTGCGGCAGGGAACCGGTTGCAGGCAGGGGGCGGAGCGTGGTCGGGCGAAATGGGAAGGCGGCGCGGCGGGCGGGGCGCGCGCGTTGCGTACCGGCGTCAGTCGCCTGGCCAACGGGATTGTCGACTGTCACGCCTGCGGCACTAATGACCCCGCAATCGCGTCTGCCGTTGAAACAGCCGCGTTGGCTTGGAATGTGGGCAGTTTTATGGGCGAATAGCCCCATTCCGTCGGCGCAGGCTGGGAAATCGCGTTTGTCGCGACGGTTGGTGCAGGCCGAAATCGTGGATGACGGCCCAATCAGTGCGAGTGGCACGCGGATTGCCCTTCCGCAACATCCCACGGCATCGAGATGTCGGGGCGGCAGATCCATGCGAACCCCGGAGGCGACGTGATGAAATCTGAACGACGAATCGATGGCAGTTGGCTGGGCGGCGTCAGAACCTTGGCGCCGTGCCTGGTGTTCCTGCTGGCCGCCGGATGCGAATTCGAAGCCATCGGAAACGGGGGGCTGCCGGGGCTGGGCTGTTTCAAGGACCTGTACCCGTCGCAACTCGCGATCGATCTGACGCCGCCGATCGGCGGGCTCGTCGTTGGCGGGACGAACCCCGCGCCGACAAATGACGTGTTTCACGAGGCCGGCAACGCGTTCGCAGTTCAGTGGCAATACGCCTACGACGGTATCTACACGCCCGGCCCGAAAAAGCACGAGTACACGACGCGCATCCAGATCTTCAGGCTCGTCAATCCCGTGACCGACGCGTTCGAACTTGTCTGGGAAACGGAAGTCGATTCCGAACCCGTCGATGTGAATGACGAAGGCTTGGACAGCGTGACCGTCGCGGACGGCCTGCCATACGGCCCCTACGAAGTCCGCATCGAACTCGATCCCGACGACAATGTGCCGGAATGCGATGATCTCGTCACGGTTATGAACAATTCCGCAACGTTCGCCTTTGTCGTCTATGGCAACAACGGCCCGCCGCAGTCTCCGACGCCCTGCGAAGAATCGGAAGATCCCGATTGCGACGATGACGAGGGGCCGCGCGGTCGCTGAGCGGATGTTTCCGGCGTCGCCTGCGCTGCTGAATGATGCGTCAGGACAGTCGCTTCGCTCGTTGCATCTGCGGCATGCACGGGCCTCGTGACTGTCCTGACTGCTTATGCGGCTTACCATGAATGGCCGGCGTTCGGCATGGTTCAATCCGGAATTGTTCGATCGCATATTGCATCAATGGCACGTGTCGGGTTCGCCCTCCGTCGGGATGCATCGGACGGCGATCTTGATCCTGGAATCGATTGCGCTGACGGGGCCGCGGCGCCGGCGATGGTCGTGGCCTCATCGCCGCCTTCGGCGATGAGCGGGCACAAGTCGATCGGGATACGGCGGCTTTCACGCCGCTCACGCCGGTCGGTTTTGAGATTCTCGGCATGACCTACGATCCCCTGCGGGATGTGATCTACGCCACGGACGGGGCGAGCCAGTACACGATCCACGTGGATGACGATGCCATCAGCGAAGTCGGCGTCATCGAAATCCCGACCGTACGGGCGCTGGCCTGTGACACGATCCACGACGCGTTGTATGGGGCGACGAGGCCCCAGTTTCTCCGCATCCATGTGGCGACGGGCGCGGGCACGCTGATCGGGACAACCAACGCGTTGCATCAACGGCCTTGTATTCGATTCGGAGACGGACACGCGCATCGCGGCGGACAATGATCCGTGCGTCACGTTGCGGATGGATCGCGAGACCGGTGCGGGCACGCTGCTGGCCGACTTCTATGCGACGTGCCTTCTTTCGATGACATACGATAGCGATCGGGAGACCTGGTTCGGTAGCAGCCGCCTGGGCTTCACCGGCGGCGCACTTTCATTTCTGCACACGTTCGATCCGCGAATCGCGCAATCGGCGGCAATCGTCGGCCTGCTGCCGGGGGGCGTTGCGATCGAGGGGATGACGTTCATCCCGGGCTCGCACGACGCCAATGGCGATGGTATCCCGCACGAATGCCAGGGCGACAGCGACGATGCGAATTTCCTGTTCGATACGAATTCCGATGGCCTGCTGGATGGCGGGGATGTTGACGGATTTGTGCAGCGCGTGGTTGGGTTGTAGCGGCGGGGAGGGGCGAGTGTGTTGACGGCCGGCGGGCGCACGATCGTCGCCTGGACCTTCAGGCCTTCGAAGGCGACACCGTCCAACGATGCTCCGCCCGGGGGGCGGGCGAGCGCGGGTATCTGCGGCGCTGGCCCATGCTCGGGTGCGGAACCGTGACGGCGTTGCAACTCCATGCATTGCAAGCCCGACGCGAAGATCCCACGCCGGGCGGGCGACCCAATCGACGCCTTGTGGGTTGGCGATGGCGACTGTGCTGCCCGTGAGCTGGAGATTGCGGGCGTCTTGGCGGCGCTGCCGGCGTCGTGGACTGTGGCTCAGCCGCCGGCGTCGCCTTCGACCGCGGCGCGATAGGTCGCGAGATCGCGATCCATGATCTTCACGTGCGGATGGTTGTCGTCGAAGTGCTTGCGAATGA
>JAJDEC010000524.1 GCA_029259995.1 Phycisphaerae bacterium | reverse complement strand
GTCATGACAAGACGCCGATGCGCCAAACGAATGATCTGAAAAGTTCCGACATTCGATGCGCCCGCGCATCGCCGCACTCGCAACAGAGCGCGGCAGCGAATCGGATTCGATGACAGTAGCATACGCGTGATGAACGAATCGAATCACTGCCAGCGCGGTCGCCACCTCGGGCGCGTCACGCGTCGCCGGATGCCGTGCCGCGAACACTTCGAGTTAACAATCCGCGTCGACACGTTTCCGGACGCTCTGCCGGGACAGTTTGTGCAGTTACTTTGCGCGCCGCCTGTTCATCCAGACTCAGGAACCAGTTCCAACGCGGCGCAGTTTTCCTTTAATCACATCGAAGACGCCGGGATCCTGCTTCGTCGACCGTTCAGCATCGGCGGCATGCGCCGCAAGGGACGCCATTGCGAAATTGATGTCCTCGGCCGCGTCGTCGGACGAGGAACGGCATGGCTCGACGCGCGCATGCCCGGCGACGAGATCGACATGATCGGACCTCTCGGCCGGCCATTTCCGTTGCCCGATCCAGACGCACGCGCGCTCTTGATCGCCGGCGGCGTCGGACTTCCGCCGATTCAGTGGTTGGGCGAATCCCTGGCCCTGCGCGGCGTGCGCACGCAAGCGATTTTCGGTGCCCAGACGAAAGACCTGATTCCACTGACATTGACGAAAAGCCCTGCAATCACGGCCGATTTCACATCATGCGCCGCGGAATTCACGTCGCACGGCATCGGGACGATCATCACGACGGACGACGGTTCCTGCGGTATCCGTGGACGCGTGACCGACGCGATGCGCGAAGTGCTTGACCATCGTCAAGGCGCCAGGACGCACGTGTTCGCGTGCGGACCCGAGCCGATGCTGGAATCAGTCGCGAAGGAGGCCGCGGCGCGATCATTGCCGTGTCAACTCGCCCTTGAGCGCGTGATGGCCTGCGGAATGGGCACGTGTCAGTCATGCGTCGTGCGAATCAGCGATACCGGCGCTGAGGACGGCTGGAGATACGCACTTTGCTGCACAGAAGGCCCCGTCTTTGATGCGGCGCGCGTGACATGGTCCGATTAGTTGCCAGCGATCAGCGCGTGAGCGTTGCATCGTTCGGCGGATCGAGTTGCTGTGTCGTCGGCGCATACAAGATGCGAGCGCATGACTTCCTCGAAAGCGCGTCTACGCGATTTCAGGATCGACCATCCGTCAAATCACCCACTTCGACGCGAAAAATTTTTGGAATTTCCAACGGCTCTTTGACGAGCCAATCGGGATTTTTTTTGAGAATTTTTTCGCGCGTTTCAAGGCCCCAAGAGACGGCGATCGAACGCATGTTTGCGTTGCGCGCCGTCTCGATATCGACGCACGAATCGCCGACGATGGCGACACACTCGGACGGCGTGTTCATTTTTTTCGCAAGTTTCATCGCAGCGCTCGGCGCGGGTTTCTTTTCGTCTTCCGTCAGATAACCACGCCATGCGATGAAGTACTTTTCCAGCGCGAGATGCTTGATGATGCGGTCGACGAACGCGTCGGGCTTGTTCGACAGTACGGACATCGCGATGTCGGCCTCACTCAGTAAGTCTAGTGTTTTCAACATGTTGGGATACAAGTGTGTCGTACGTGTGCAGTGCGCGTCGTAGGTGCGGCGCGCTTCGGCAAGGAGTTGATCGGACGTATGAGTTGCGTCGTGATGTGCGACGGCGCGTCGGCATAGCGCCGGCAGACCGTCGCCGATCCATGTGCGAATCCGCGCGCGATCAACGGATGCGAATCCGATATTGCCGAGCGCTTCGTTGAGCGCGTTGACGATGTCGTTGAGCGAGTCGACGAGTGTGCCATCGAGATCGAAGATGATCGCGCGCAGTGATTGATCGGAGGAATGTTTGATGCAAGTCATGCGCCCATTATTCATGAAATCGGTTGAAGGTGCCGAATAAGAATTTAGGTAAGACGGTCAAGTTTTTAGTTGACAACGTTTTGGCTGTCTCTAGACTTTTTTCAAAGAAAGGAGGTGACGCTTATGGCTAAGAAGAAGAAGAGCGCCACCAAGAAGAAGGCCACGAAGAAGAAGGCCACGAGGAAGAAGGCGGCTAAGAAGGCTGCCAAGAAGAAGAAGGCTACAAAGAAGAAGGCCACCAAGAAGAAGGCCACAAAGAAGAAGGCCACCAAGAAGAAGGCCGCAAAGAAGCGACGATAAAGTAGCCAACGACTCATGGCTTTTGGAATCGCGCCCTGTGAGGGGTGATGACGACGAAGGCCGATGCCTTTGTTCTTCGCAAAGGCAACAAAAAAAGATGGAAGGTGCTCATGCCACGGCGGCGCCTTCCATCCTTTCTTATTTTTACGACTCTCGAATCGCTTCGATTCGCATTCCCTGGACGAATTTGCCCCCTACTTGATGCGTTCGAGCACCATAGCGACGGCGTTTCCGCCGCCGAGGCATAGCGAGGCAACACCGTAGCGGCCATCGCGACGATGGAGTGCATTCAGTAATGTCACGAGGACCCGCGTGCCACTGGCGCCGATCGGATGGCCCAAGGCGATTCCGCCGCCGAATACATTGACGCGCTCCTCATCGAGCTCAAGTTGTCGAATGCACGCGACCATCTGGGACGCGAAGGCCTCGTTGATCTCAAAAAGATCGATATCTCCGAGTTTGAGGCCGGCCTTATCGACGGCCGTTCGGATGGCGCCGACAGGCGCGATAAAGAGTTCCTTGGGTTCGACGCCATACGTCGTGTGCGACAAGACGCGGGCGATCGGCTTCCACCCGCGCTTCGCGGCTTCGTCCTCGCTCGTCATCAGAGCCATGGCGGCGCCGTCGGACAACTGCGATGAATTGCCCGCCGTCACGGTCCCGTCATTCTGAAACGCAGGACGCAGTTTCGAAAGATCGTCGAGTGTGACGTCTGGCCGGATCGTCTCGTCCATATCGAACGTCGTCGTCTGGCCCTTGCGACCCGGCACCTCGATCGGGGCGATGTAATCGGCACTCAGCCCGGCCTTCTGCGCTTCGGCGGCGCGATGATGGCTTTGCACAGCGAATCGATCCTGATCCTCGCGCGTAACGCCATTCTTCTCGGCGATATATTCCGCCGCACAACCCATCGCCCAGCCTTCGAACGGACACGTCAATCCATCGTGGAGCATTCCGTCTTCCAGTACGCCGTGCCCGAACTTCTCCCCCGTGCGATGGCGGCGAATGTAATGCGGGGCATTCGACATGCTCTCCATGCCGCCCGTCAGAATGACTTTCGCCTGGTCCAGTCGTATGTTGTTGTCCGCGTTCATCGCAGCGCGAAGCCCCGAACCGCAGACTTGATTGACCGTGACGGCGGTAATCGTCGGAGGCAATCCGGCCTTCAACGCGACTTGTCTCGCCGGGGTTTGTCCGACGCCCGCCTGGAGTACCTGCCCGACCAGTGCCCAATCGATGTCGCCGACAGGGCAGTTCACCGACTCAACCACATTCTTTGCGACTTGTGCGGCGAACTCCGGCGCCGACATCGTGCTGAGTGTTCCGAGAAATTTCCCCATGGCGCTTCGTTTCGCCCCGACAATCACGCTTCTCGTCATCCGATTTCCTCCAACGTCATGTTGTCAATCAAGTTGCTCGCGATGGCCTCTAACAGGCCGCGGAATTATAAAGTCTAACGCTGACGTCCGCTCGCCGGGAGATAGTCAACGGATGCGGTTCGAGCCGATAACCTCGGCATTCGACCCGGCATGGCCGAGAGCTCGTATTAACGCAAGGCCCAAAGCACGCACCAACGCGTCTCGTTGACTCAGGATCGTTCCAATACGCCCTTGCACCATTTCCCACGCCATGGAGAAAGATGCGTCATGTGGCGATCGTCGTCGCATAGCAACGACAGCACGTAGTTGAGCGTCGAGCCGACGTACCTCCCGCCCCTTAGGCACTTTCAGACAATCCCGTCCGAGGAGTGGGTGCGGAAATCGCCCCTCGAAGTAGTTTTCAACACGTCGACAGTACCGGCGCCGTCAGAACAACATCCCTGAGAAAATCAGGCGGTCCAGATTCACCCGCGGGCGAATTGCCTGCGCAACGCGCCGTTGACAAAGCGCGAAATCTGCCGATCGCGAGGTGCCGAATAATGATCGCGGCCGAATCGTGTGAAGGGTGGGACGACAATTCGCGGAAGATTTTTCTTGACCAGAGCCAGTCGGATTTCCTAACCTTAGATTAGACGGTTTCAATGAATCGTTTGACGCGTCGGACAAAGCATGGGCGTCCGGCGGGCGACGGTGACGGAGTCGTCCCTTCCGATCAGGTGATCGGATGTGTCGTGTTCGGTGGCGACGGTCGCCGAACCGGGGCTAAGCTCGAAGCGAGTGGAGCACTCACCCAACGCTTGCGAGGTTCCCGCCCTTTGTTTAGGAGGTGATCCATGACGAGTGACTGTACCAGGCTGCTGTAAGCTGCAGCGAACGTGGCTGCGCTGAACAGCGGCCTTTCAAGAATGTGCCCGTCGATCGACGCAGTCGGTCGACGGGCCTTTTTTTTTTGCTTCGCGGACTTGCGGGACGACGGTGTATTACGCTCTGGAAGTTGGATTGTGTGCCGCGAATGATCCCGGAACGATCCCTCGATAATAGACCAGGCGAAGAATCCCGGAGGGATCCTTTGAAAATAGCCCAGCGATTTATCGCTGGGGCACGCCGCTCCAATGACCAATTTCCGTCCCGTAGGGACGGAATGAGTGCCACGCGCCTGGCATTGCCGTCCCTCCGGGACGGCAATGCGCCGGAAGAATCTCGTCGCAATCCCAGCCTTAAGAAGCAATAGTATCTACACAAGTTTTGAGTCGAGATCGGCTCATGGTCGATGAATGAGAGTATGTGCCACAGTTCGCCGAGGCGGAGCCACGGCTGCGGATGCGGTATCATCAGTTGATGATGGCCCACCTGAACCCTTCACAACGCGTTGCGGCCGGTTTGCATCCGCCGCCGTCGTTGGCGAATGGCATGTCTGCGACGCAGGCGGCGTGGCGTTTCTACAACAACCCAAATGTCAAACTGACCGATCTCGTCGGTCCGCTGATCGAA
>JAJDEC010000523.1 GCA_029259995.1 Phycisphaerae bacterium | reverse complement strand
CGTCCATACTCAGAGTAGAGTTGCTGCAACAGCGCCAGTTTCTGGCGCGCCGAATTCTCCACGCCGCTCTCATCATTCGGCGGTCGTCCCCACCAGATCCGCGAACCCGGCCGATTCGTCGCCATCACAAGATGCGGCTGCCGCTGACTCACGCGTCCGCCGAAATTCTCCACGTTGATGCTCGCGACCTGGTCCCGAAACGGCTGCTGATAGAGCATCGACACGAGGCGCAAACCCGATGTCAGATCTTCGCCGTACCACTGGCCGCCGACTTCCGGCTCCGGTTCCGCCACGCCGCGAATCATCAATAATCGACTGCTCTCGCAGTCTTCGACTGCGTACTCGCCCGGCAGGCGAACGCCTTCGTTGTCGACGAGATAACACGTCGAACGGCCCATCGCGACGTACGCCGCCGGCTCGCGGAAATCGCACAGCACCGACACGCGCCCGTCCGGCCGAACGATCACGCGCCGTACATCCTTCACCCATCCGATGCCCGGACGCGACAAGGCCGAAGCGACTCGCTTCGCCAGTCCTTCATCCAGGATCGTATCGCTCGCGTTCAGCGCGATCTCATGTTCAAGGCCGCGCAGAATGTGCGCGTTGTGACTGCTTTGCAGGAATTCCGGGCACTCTTCCCAGAACACCCAGAGTTGCACGCGTTCGAATTGATTCAGGGCGTGGACGTGACCCTCGAGACGACGCAATCCCACAACGCCCGCCGCGCCCAGAACTGCGACAATCACGGCAACGAGCACGCCGCGCCGGATCGCCGCCGAATCTTCGGACAGCAGATGCGCGATCACGCTCGATACCGTCGTTTCGTCTTTTTTCTTTTTTCGACCCTTGGGGGATTTACCGCGCGGCAACGTCGATCCTCAATCTCTTATTCGAGGGCGCCTATGCCGAGAATTTTCGTCGAATCGCCATCTCCACAAGCATCTGGCACATCTCTGGCATCTCAATGCCGACGCGAGCCGCTGCCTTGGGGAGAAGCGAATGAGACGTCATTCCCGGAATGACATTCACTTCAAGCACAAACGCTTGCATCGTATTGTTATCGACACGCCAGTCTACGCGCGAAAAGTCGCGGCAACCCAGCAAATTGTGCGCCTGAACGCTCATCTCGCCGAGCGATTGAAGCAACGCGTCGGGCAGGTCGATGTCGAACCGATACTCCGTTGTATCATCGACATACTTGGCCTGGTAATCGTAGAATCGTCGCGAAGTCCGAATCTCGATCGCCGGCAGCGCCTGATCACCCAGAACCCCGATCGCGATTTCCAGCCCCGGCACATATCGCTCGATCAGACAGGATCCGTGTTCCTCAATGACCGTCTCGATCGCCGGCCGAAATTGCGTCGCGTCGTCAACGAGATAACAAGACAGACTGCTGCCGCCGGCAACGGGCTTCACAACCACCGGCAGATTCCACGCCGCCATCGCTTCACGAATGTTTCCCGAATTCGCCACGGCGTATCGCGCCGTCGGAATGTTGCCCTCTACAAATCGCGCCTTTGCCGCCGCCTTGTTCATTGCCAACGCACACGCGCCGGGTCCGCTGCCGCAATACGCCAGCTTCCGCCGTTCGAGGATGCTCTGCACGTCGCCATCCTCGCCGAACTGCCCGTGCAGCGCGACGAAGACGCAATCGACTTCCCGCGCTAATGCGCCAAGCTGATCCGGCGCAATGTCCTCAACCTGCACGTCGTGGCCGCGCGCCAGCAGGGCTTCCGCAACGCATCGCCCCGAATCGAGACTCACGTCCCGCTCCCCGCCCGGTCCGCCCGAAAGCACGGTGACGGCGAGTTTCTCATCGCTATGCTTGAGATTGAATCGCTCCCGAACCCCGGCGATATCGTAGACCAATGTCATCACGGCCTCCCTGCCTGAATTTCGAATGCACATGCCCGCCGGCGCAGCGGACGTGAATCGTTCACCAGAGTTTGACCTCGGGCTCCAGCCGCACGCCGCAGAACTGCTCAACCCGATCCTGAACCGAATCGATCAGCTTCCGAACGTCCGTCGCATTTCCGCCGCGATCCGCCATCGCGAAGTTCGCATGTTGCTCGGAAACAAACGCACTGCCGATGCGATAACCCTTCAGGCCCGCCGAATCAATCAAGCGGCCCGCCGAATCATCTTTCGGATTGCGAAAAATACACCCGACGCTCAACGCGCCCAGTGCCGGTTGCGTACTGTGTTTGTAATCCCAGATTTCCCGAAAGCGCGCACGCAATGCCTCTGCGTCCATGTCACGCAGACTGAACCGAACACGCGTCACAATTCGATTGCCGACATTCGACTCGCGATACGCGAATCCCATCTCCGACGGGCCAAGTGTCGATGGCGTTCCGTCCGCTTGGAGCACATCGACCGATTCGACGGCCGACGCGATGTCACCGTATCGACCGCCGCAGTTCATCGCGATCCCGCCGCCGACCGTTCCGGGAATCCCCGCCAGTTGCTCAAGCCCCGCAAGGCCTTCGCGTACACAGCGCTTCACGATCAGCGTCATGTCCGCGCCGCCGCCGGCAACCAATGATGAACTCTTGAATTCCATCCCCGAAAAGAACGGCGCATCCAATCGCAGCACGACGCCGCGTACACCGCCATCGGGGACAAGAATGTTCGCGCCCAGCCCGAGCACGCGATAGGGAAGTCCTTCTTCGAGGCAACGCCGAATCACGGCGGCAAGCTGCGACGCATCCTGTGGCCGAATAAGAAAGTCCGCGCGGCCGCCAAGTTCGAACCACGTCAGCGGCGCAAGCAGGGCGTCCTTCTCAACGACGCCGTCAGGCAAGTCGGCGAACCAGCTCATCCGAAATCTTCCAAACGTCGCCGGCGCCCATCGTCAGGACAACGTCGCCGGATCGAATATTGTCGACAATATATTGCGTGATGTCTTCGAGTTTCGGCAGATACGTCGCGTCTCCGCCATTCGCGTGCACGCGCTTGACCAGGTCTTCCGAGCACACGGCGTCCCGCATCTGTTCCGAATCACGCACGAAGTAGATATCCGGGACCAGCAGTCGATCCGCGACGCCGAAACTCCGCGCGAAGTCATTCAACAGGAACCGCGTTCGCGAATGCTGATGCGGCTGGAAGACCACCCAAAGCCGACGTTCCGGCAAGCGCTCGCGCACGGCGCGTAACGTGACCTGGATCTCCGTCGGATGATGCCCGTAGTCGTCAAGAATCAGCACGCCGTTGATCTCGCCTTTTTTGGTCAATCGTCGATCGGCGCCTTCAAAGTGCTGCAGTCCCTCGGCAATCGCGCTCGGCTCGACGTTCGCTCGATGCGCCAGCGCCGCCGCCACCGTGGCGTTCAGCACCTGGTGCCGCCCATACAGCCCGTCCAGCCGAACATCCAGGAAATGCTCGCCGTCTTTCATCAGCCGGAATCGATACCGACCGTCCTCGTGCGTCACGTCAACGGCGCGCCAAGTCATCCCCTCCCCGAATCCGAAGGTTTCGATCGGCGCCCCAATCGACTCCAGCGCCGCCGCCACGTTTCGATCCTCGCCATTCGCAATCACAACGCCGTCCGCCGGAACGAGCGACGCAAAAGAACGAAACGCCTCATTGATCGCGTCGATCCCGTCAAAACAATCGAGATGGTCCTCTTCTATGTTCAGAATCGCAGCGTACTTCGGCGCCAGATTCAGAAACGAGCGATCAAATTCGCACGCTTCCACAATCATGTCGTCGCCGTCGCCCACGCCCGATCCGCCGCCGAGCTGTCGAACGCCCGCCCCGACGACAAACGTCGGATCGAGTCCGGCGCGCCGCAGGATGTAAGCGAGCAGCGCCGTTGTCGTACTCTTCCCATGCGTTCCGGCAATCGCATGCCCAACGCGAAGCCGCATCACCTGCCCCAGCATCTCCGAATACTTGACGCACGGAATCACCCGGCGACGCGCTTCGACGAGCTCCGGATTGTCATGCCGAATCGCCGCCGAATAGACGACCAGATCGCACGACTGCGATATGTTCACGGGCGCCTGGCCGATCCGAATCGACGCGCCCATTTCCTCCAGCGATGCCTGATCTCCAAACTCTCGCAAATCCGACCCGCTGACGATCGCACCGCATCGAAGCAGGACGCCGCCAAGGCTCGCCATGCCGCAGCCCCCGATCCCGATCAAATGAATCCGCTTCGCCGCGAACGGACTCGACCAATGCTGCTGATGTTGCCGACGATCCGCCGGCATCGTCGCCGGTCGCCCGCCTGTCGTGCTGGAGATGGAATTTGCAATCTGGGACATAAAAGGCTCACCTCCTTGTGAGGCCAACGGATTGGGCAGGCATTGACGCGCTCGCCAAGACTGTGATCATACGAAACGATTCATTACGAAGTCGGCCGTTCCGATTCACAACGCTCATCGAGCCTGTGATTTGTACTCGCCAGTCGCCTTGCAACAACCGGCATCATACCCCGTTACGAACCGCGATCAAAAGAGGTTCTGCGAAACAAGTATCGCGATCCAGGTTTTGGCTGAGGCAGTCGAAGACACTTCCGACGGCGCGCAATACCCCCGTTTGACTCGTGTCCGTCACTAGATGTGTATCGGGAGTCCTCGTTTCGCCACTTGAAGCGATTGCACCTTCGCAAAATGGAGGCTTGCGAGATCGGCTTTCTTCACCACTCGCAACGCCTTCAGCGAATCACGACGATGTTTATTGGTACGATCAGCGAACCATCTTCGTCATCATCCCACTCACGCGCTCAAGCCCCTTGGGGCCCAATGTGACCATCATGTCGACGATCGTCCCAAAGGTACTGAGAAATCCCTGCATCTCTTCCAATCGTGTACGGAATTTCGTCACGTTCTCGCTCTCGCCGGCCGCCTGTCCCTTCTTGGAAGCCCCAACCATCTCCAGACACTTGTCAATTGTCTCAACAATTGGCTCGACTTCCCGTCGTCGACGCTGCTGCACGATTGTCTCAAACATCTCCCACACGTTGGTCCGGCACACGAAATACTCGCGCCGATCCCCGCGCAAATGGACCCGCTCGATCAATCCCCAGTCCACCAGTCCTCGCAGGTTCGTCGACGCCGTCCCGCGCGACACGAGCAATCGCTCCATCACGTCGTCCGTGCAGATCGGCTCATTGGAGACGAACAACAGGGCGTGAATCTCTGCCATCGTCCGATTGATCCCCCAATAACCGCCCATCTCTCCCCATCGACGGATGAACATCTGTCGCGATGCGTCTATGGGATCGGCGCTCTCATTGGTCAGCGTCGTGGCGTCAGGCATATCTAAACCTCACAATCAACTCAGAAAAGCTGAACTTTCAATAACTACTGAAAGTATTGTATCGTCCGTTCATGTCCGCCGCCCGGTTTTCACGGATTTTGAAAGCCCGGATCAAGCCCCCGCACAAATCCCGACGAAACTCACCTCAATTGGAGGTCTCCGGATGCCCGGCATTCGCAGAACCCAAGCTTAGAGGCCCGGCGTTTTTTTCGAGGAGTCAAGTGACGATGAATGCAAAGCTCTACCGAGTCATCCTGCCCGTTTACGACGTCAACGCCGCCGCCCGTTTCTACGCGGCCATCTTCGACGACGAAGGCGTCCGCGTTTCCGCCGGTCGCCACTACTTCAATTGCGGCGGCGCCATTCTCGCCTGTTTCGATGCCGCCGCAGACGGTGATCCGCAGCCAACCGGCCCCAATCCCGAGTGGCTCTACTTCTCCGTCCCCGACATCAAGGCAACCTTCGAGACGTGTAGACAGGCCGGCGCAAAGATGTCGTCCGGCGATGTCCATGAAACTCCTGCGGGCGAAATCCACGTGCGCCCATGGGGCGAGTGTTCCTTCTATTGCGAAGACCCGTTTGGAAACAAGATTTGCTTCGTCGACGAAACGACCAAATTCACTGGCGAATGATCCGGCAGGCGCGGCCGCAGCCGAGTCAGCAGCCGCCGTTCAATAGTCGGCCGACAAACGCCGTCACGTCCAGTGCGTCCTCATTGGCGTCGCCGTTCAAGTCCGCACAGGGCAGCCCGGCTCCATTCACGATCCGATCCACGAACAGCGGAATATCCCCGCCGTCAATCCGCCGATCCAGATTGAAATCTCCCGGACACGCATCACAAGCCGCACCCGAAAACGAGAAGAAGTTCAACAGCGCGATCGTGCCTCCCGAAAGCTGCATGGACGACGTCGAATCATCGTTCGTATCAATCAACGTCAGATTGTTGCTGGCCGCCGCGAAGATCCCGCCCGTTCTGCCTGATAACACGCCGATTGGAAACCCCAGCGGAAACGTCGCGACAACACTAGACGTATCCAGATCAAAACGCATGACCGATCCATTTGAAGCCACGTACAAATCTCCATTGTCCCCAGCGTCGATCCCGAACGTGTTCCCGACCCCCAGTCCGTCGGCCGGACCGGCGACCGCCTCGATAAACGCGCCCGTCGCAGCGTCGTAGGCCAGCACCTGGCCCGTGTACCGACTCGCGACATAGAGTCGCCCGTCGTCACCAAATGCAAACCCGCTGGGCCCATCAAGCCCGCCGCTGCCCGCGCTGACAAAAGCGTCGATAAATGTTCCGTCGGGTGCGAATCTCAGGATCTCATCACTGCCCTGGCTGGACACGTAGACGTTGGCGTCCATGCCGATCGCCAGAAACACGGGCGAATCCAATCCGCTCAGGCTGTCCGCAAACACGCCGATGACGTCGCCCGTGTCCCGATCAAAACGAAGGATCTGATCCGTCGCGAAACTGCAGACGAGCAGATCCGTTCCCCGATCAAGCGTGCCGTGCGGTTCGTTCAGCCCGGCAGCGCCCGATGGGATGAACGTATCCATGAACACGCCAGTGACTTCGTCGTATCGAAGCACTTCGTCGTTGTCATGACTGCTGACATAGATGACATCCGCCATCAGCGTGGGCGCGACGATGGCAGACAAGAGCAGCATCGCCATGCCGAGTCTTCTCAATGCTCGATCCATAGAAAATCCTTGCCTTGAACGACCGCGAACAGCGAACCATGCTCCGCACCAGCTTCCGTCCACGTTACAAAGTGATTCACGCCTCGCTAACCATGGCTCGCGACAGCACATTCAAAACAGCATACCGGCGCTGATTGTATTAATCAGCATGAAATGCCCGAATTCGGTCCGCACCAAAGTAGCAGCGGGCGTTGGATTGCGTTGAGCGCAGAACGCGGATTGATACCGTGTCACTCGACGACAGTCCGACGCATGCGGCATCGTTATCTTCGGATGCCGAGTCATCACGTCCTGAGTCACTTCCAAACCACACTGCGCAGCGCGAGACGCTCGTCTCGTCGAATGCACTTTGTCAATTGAGGCACCGTTGGACATCGACGTGCCTCGACGAATGCACGCATTCACAATTCCATGAAGCAAGATCGCCGACGCCCTGCGCTGTTTCAGTTTTCCGGATTCCCGCGTAGATTGCCAACCCGCGACCAAAGTCTGGAACAAGAAAATGAACCTGTGGAACATCCTCGGCGACATCGTCATCCTGCTCACTGCCTCACTTTGTCTCGGCGGCCTGCTATCGAAACTCCGCCAAAGTCCCATCGTCGGCTACCTCATCGCTGGCATGCTCCTCGGCGGTCCCGGCAGCATCGGTCTCGTCAAATCCCAGCACGAAATTGAGGCGATTGCCGAACTTGGAATCGCACTGCTCCTCTTCAGCCTCGGACTCGAATTCTCGCTGAAACGCGTGATTCAGCTTGGTTTCCGACCGCTGCTCGGCGGCATGTTGCAAGTACTCCTGACAACGCTCATCGCCGCCGCCGTCTGCCTTGCCTTCGGAATGTCTGTTAAGGCATCCGTCGCGTTCGGCGTCATGATCTCCCTCAGCAGTACGGCTGTCGTTCTGCGAATACTCTCCGAACGCGCCGAAATGGACATGCCGCACGGCCGAAACAGCCTTGCCGTCTTGCTCACACAGGACATGGCCGTTGTCCCGCTTGCCCTCATCATGACGCTCCTCGCCGGTGAAGGCGGAATCGCCAGTGCCGCCATGGACGCCGGAAAATTACTCCTCGCCGCGACGGCGCTGGTCACGGGCCTCTACCTGATCACGAAAATCGCGGTCCCCGCACTCGCGATGCTTTCACTGCATCGCAATCGCGAGCTGACTGTAATCTTCGCCGTCGTCACGGGGCTCGCCGCCGCCTGGGCCGCCCATGCCGCCGGAATGTCTCCGGCGCTCGGCGCTTTCATCGCGGGCATGCTTCTCGGCAGTTCCGCTTTCGCGAACCAGATCCGCGCCGACGTCTCGTCCCTGCGCGTCGTCCTGCTCACGCTCTTCTTCGGCGCCGTCGGAATGGTGGCCGACCCCGTCTGGATCGTTCGAAACTGGTATTTCGTCGGCGGCGTTACGGCCCTTTTGATGATCGGCAAGATTGTGATCATCTGGGCGATTTTTCGAACTTTGGGCCATACATCCCGCGTCGCCGCCGCGTCGGGTCTGTGTCTGGCCCAGATCGGTGAATTTGCATTTGTACTCGGCAGCATCGGCCGATCAAACGGAGTCGTTTCGGAAGAACTCTACGCGCTCGTCGTATCCGCTTCGCTCGTATCATTCATCCTGAGTGCAATGCTTGTCCCCGTTGCGCCGCAATTCGGTCGATTCGTCGCCAGAAAACTCAGGGAGTCTGCGGACATCGATGAGCCCGCGCACGCGTTACACAAGCCGGCGGATATCGCGATTATTGGATTCGGCCCTGCGGGGATGATCGCCGCAAAACCCTTGATCGATGGATCGAACAGCGTCGTTGTCATAGATTTGAATCACGACGGCGTGCGACGGGCCCATCAACTCGGATTCCGCGGCGAAATAGGCGACGCAACCCAGGGCGAAGTGCTAGAGCATCTGCAACTCGCCGGATCCAAGGCCGTCATCATCACGATTCCCGATCACCGATCCGCGATGACGATACTTGAACAGGTTCGGCAACAAGCCCCCCAGGCCCATGTCGTTGTCCGCTCCCGGTATCAGATGCACAACAAGAGCTTCACGGATGCCGGAGCCCATGTCGTCGTCGGCGACGAGGAACAAGTCGGCGAACGGCTCGCGCGACATCTGCAATCCTGGTTGGAATCACACGGCGGCGTGGATTCTATTTACTCCGGAAATGAATCCGATTGACGCCGTGACCGCTATTGCGTCCGTTCGGCCCGCTGATCCATCCCGTTCTGATGTAGAATCAGCGCCACAACCTTGCCGTCGTCATCCTTCACAAACGTCAGTTGCGCGTCCACGACTTTGTAGAAGAACTTCGTCTCACTTTCCGCGAACACGGGAATCCGGGGTTGCCCTGTCAGTTGCACGGCGAGTTGTTCACCTTGCACTTTCACGTCGAATACCAGTCCGGGCATGAGCGTGTATTGTCCCGCGTACTGATTCAGGACCTCCGCCGATACATCGACTTCCATTCTCGGTCCGGGCGGAACGAAATCCTCCGGCGCCCGCTCGAATCGCTGCGATTGACCGTTTTGATGAATTACAAGCGCCGTCGGCTTGCCTTGATTGTCTCGTTCGAAATCGATCTCCGCGTCGACCACGCGATAGATGAATCGCGTCTCCGACACTCCGTGAATCGCGACCGCCTCCTGATCCCCGAGCTTCGCCCGAAGTCCGTCATCCACTCGCGTGATCTCCATGCGGCCAGACGGAGTACTCAAATACCATCCCGCATACGAATCGAGAATCCTTGGCTCGATCTTGACCGACCTTTGAATCTCCTTCAACTCGTACTTCGGCTCCAGCAGATGCAATCCGATCGCGTCGATGTTGTGCGTATCATTGACCAGGACGACAACGCCCAGGTTCGTGTCCTTGCGAAATCCGCAAAAGCTGTGGAACCCGTAGGTCCCGCCGTTGTGCCAGATCAATTCACTCTCATGTTTTTTCCATACGTGCCATCCCAGCGCGATGTCCAGATCAGGCACGCCCGTCTCCGATCGGGGCGACTGCGCCGCTTTCAGGGCTGCATCGATCTCGCACGACTTCAATCCCATGTTGAACTCGAGAAACCGCAACATGTCGCGCGCCGAGGATCGGATCGCGCCGGCGCCGGCGATGCAGTCGAAATCCCAATGGCCGCGCGGCATGCCGCCG
>JAJDEC010000522.1 GCA_029259995.1 Phycisphaerae bacterium | reverse complement strand
CCGCCGAACCAAACCAAAGCCCACGCCAGCGGCGTGAAGACAAGGTCGAGCAGCGGGTTAAGATCGATGAAACCGATCAACGCCGAAATCACGAAATCCAAAAGTCTCATCTAACAACCTCTCATCATTCGTTCCCTGATTCTTGCTTTCACTTCCACTTGGAGCTTCTCAACGACCCAGAACGGCGGGAACGAAACCGATTCGGTAAGTTGAAAGCTCAAAGCTGCCGCGCCAACACGGGCTTAACCGCTCAGGCTTTTATCGCCAAGCAATGAGCGCGGAGTTTAGTCCTACCTAGTTTTTGATGTCAACGGCAGACAGGCCTGAGAACGCAGATTTTTTGGGGTCAGTTTCCTAAGCGACCACAAGGACTTACGGCTTTTGAGAGCCTCAATGAGGCCCGGCAAAAACTGCGCATCAGCCTCGCCGCCGGAAGAAGTGCAAGCTATTGCAATGACGAAGGTTACAGATGTCTGCAAAAACCCTCGATAAAGGAGTGCTCCAATTGCCCCCTGCATGCCTCGTGCCGAACTGACCGGAAGGGCATTGCCGAACGTCCATGTTTGTCCTGACTTTTTTCGCATTTTGGACACGTCGGGGGACTTTTTTTTGCATTTGCCGGATTATGGGGGCCCTGTCCTGAAGGCACGCGGGACGGTCTCGTCCGAGAAATAGACGCCAGTCTATATTTACCGCGAGGCCGCGGCGGCCCGATTCGTCGCGTCGCCTTTGGAGTCGGCGGCCACAGGACGGACGTCAAACTTCATCAGAACAGGATTGTGATCGGATCCGGACGACGCCACCGTGCCCTCGATCACACGGATCGACTTCGCCACGTATCGGCGAGCCATCTGGGGCGAGCAGAAGATGAAATCGATCATGCTCTGATGCGGCGACTTGTTGTAAGTGATCGTGTTCGCCGGCAAGTCTCTGAAGAATGCGGCCAGGGCCCGATCGCCGTCGCCTCGAAGCTGCTTGATGGGATTGCTGTCCCACGTGTCGTTGAAGTCGCCACAAAGGACAAATCGAGATTCCGGATCCTTCGCCAATTCGGCGTCCAGTATTTGGCGAATCGCTTTCGTTTCGGCCATCCGCACGTCTTCACTTTCGCCGCCGCCGCGCTTGCTCTTCAGGTGCACGACGTAAACGTCAAACGCCAGGCTGTTCGGGGGTTCGATTCGGGCCCGAAGCAGATCTCGTCGGAACCAGGTCTTTCCGCCGTGCCCATCGTCGAAACGCAAGTGGCGATACGACGTGACGGGGCCAACGGGAAATCGAGACAAAATCGCACAGTCGATGCCTCGGCCATCGTTGCTTTCGTAGCAGACGACGTGTTCATAGCCCATGCCACTTAGCATTGCCCGAACGAATTCCTCCAGGATTCCACGGTTCTCCACCTCCTCCAAAGCGAGGACGTCGGCGTCTATCTGGCGGATCGTCGCGGCGAGACGTTCGAGTTCGGCACGGGGTTTCTGGTTCGTCCCCTCGTCGTCGTGATACGGATCGTCGTGGGCATCGAACAGATTCAGCACGTTGTACGTTGCGACGGACACGATCCCTTCGAATTGTCTTGAGGGAGGCGTGTCACCGCCCGCGGAAACAGGTTCACCCAGTTTGTCGACAATCGTCACTTGATCAGGTCGCGTCACTTCGATTTGCGGCTTGTCTTTGAATGTCGATATTCTGCCGCGAATCTGCACGAGTCTTCCGGCGTACATCGCTTCAGGAGACTTCGGGAACGCCGACTCGTTGTTTTTCCGAATGATCGCAGTAAAAGATCGCTGGCGATCGAAATTGAGGAAGATGATCGACTTGGAACGGCCTGTCGCCTCAATTCGGCCCTGGACGATGACCTGCTTTCCGATGAATTTGCCCGCGTCCTTCCAGTCAATCAGCGGAAGGCCTTCCCCGGGACGAATCGCCGGCTCTTCGGCACGCAACGCCGACTGACCAACAAGAACCGGCAGCAGAATCAAGGACGCGATGGCGAGTAGTCGTTGCATATTGAACTCCATTTGGCCGAAGACGCGATGTCTTAATTGTTGGAACTGGAATCGCAGCGGATCAACGTCGATTCCCCCCGCAGAACCTGATATTTCAACGCGCCGGGGCTTAAACGGCAAATGCAGTACGCTGGAATTGCCCTGCAGGGATCCGGCACATTGATCCCCCTAACGCGATAAGATCATGTGCAATCGTCTCCGGGCCGATACGACTCGCGAGGGAAGTGATCATGGAACCCGACTCTGAACGATCGTGGCTGCGTCGAATCCTGAGTACGCCCGCCCATCAACTCTCCCGCGGTCAATATGCATGTCGCTTCAGCGTCGAGTTGTTTCGGCAGGGATTTCGCCGTTTGCGGGAGAACCGCGCCAGTCAGATGGCGGCCGCACTGGCCTTCCGCACGATTTTCGGACTTGTGCCCGTTCTGATTATCGCAATTCTCATTTTTCGAGCATTCGGTGGTACGGAGGTGTTCAGCGATCTGCTGGAGCAGATCCTGGCGGGGGCGAATCTCGAATCCGTCCGCAGCCCGGATGAAACACTCACGCTGGCGGCCTGGTTCCGACAGGTCGTCACGAACATCGACGGGCAGATCAGCGGCAAGGCCGTCGGCATCATCGGTGTCCTCGTTCTGAGCTGGGCGGCGATCAGTCTGATCACGACGGTCGAACGCAGCTTCAACCTCATCTGCCAGGCGCCGGAGCATCGGCCGCTCGGGCGACGCATTCCGCTCTACTGGACGATGGTCACGATCGGCCCCATCCTGCTGTACCTCAGTTTTCACTTCAAGACGCAGTTCACGCGGATCGTCGAGACGACGGGCTGGACGACGCCGTTCGCCAAGACGATCACGCTCTGTACGTCCTTTCTGTCCGTGTGGCTGTTGCTCGTGACGCTCTATGTGCTGGTGCCGCACGCCCGGATGAGACTGCGCGCGACGGCGCTGGGGGCACTCGTTGCGGCGATCCTGTGGACGGCAGCGACGAACTTGTTCGGCTGGTACATCGCCTGGTCCTTCAGTAAGGAAAGCTCCGCATTCACGATCCTCTACGGTTCACTCGGACTTGTTCCGCTGTTCTTGTTGTGGATCTACTTCCTGTGGGTCGTCGTGCTATACGGCCTCGAGATCGCGAACGTCGTCCAGTACGTTGGGAAGCGGCTCGGTTCGGGACTGCCGATCCGATCGGACACGCCCGTCGTCGTCGATCCCGCGGCCATTGTGATTCTGATGAAGACAGCAACCAACGCCTTCGACAAAGGCGAATCCGTCAGTGCCGATGATCTGCTGCAACCCGTCAACGCGCCGGCGGCGGCCATCGACGCGATGCTCGAAGCGCTGGCATCGCGGGGCTATCTGCACAAGCTCGAGGATGGCGACGAGATTCGATACGCCGTGGCTCGACCGGCGACGGCAATCTCGACAAGTGAATTGCTGGACGTTGCGATCTCCCTGTCCGCCCAGACGCCCGATCCGGATTCGGCGACGGCCGAGTGGATCGATCAATATCGAGCCGCACAACGCGGTCTGGATGTCCATCGGATGATCTCCGATCTCTAGACTTCGCGAACCGGCACATTCTCATTTATGATTCCGACCGACAGCGCCGCGTGTGGTTCAAGCGCGACGAAACCCACGAAAACGCAACGAGGAGAAGCAGCATGTCCATGGAATCAGCACTCATCATCGGCTCCGGCACGATGGGCCGCGGGATTGCACAGGTCGCCGCGACGGCCGGCCTGACCACGTACATTCATGACGCCAACGCAGAGCAGGTCGCGTCGGCCATCGGCGCCATCGAAAAGAGCCTTGGCAAACTTGTCGAGAAAGGCAAAGTCCCTGCCGACATCGCCGACGGCGCGAAGGGCCGACTGAAGAAAGCCGCGACGCTCGATGACGTGGACTGGTCCAAAGTCGGTATTGTCATCGAAGCCATTTACGAGAACTTCGACGCCAAGAAAGGCCTCTACGCCGAATTGCAGAAGCGCATGACGCCCGCGACGATTCTCGCCAGCAACACGAGCAGCATCAGCATCACGAAGCTCGCCGCCGCAACGGATCGGCCGACGAAATTCATCGGAATGCACTTTTTCAATCCCGTCCCGCTGATGTCGCTCGTGGAAGTGATTCGCGGCATTGAGACGGACGACGGGACGATTGAGATCGTCGAAGCCCTTGCGAAGAAGATGGGCAAGAACCCGCTGCGCTGTAACGACATGCCGGGCTTCGTCAGCAATCGCGTGCTGATGCCGCTGATCAACGAGGCGGCGTTCACGCTGATGGAAAACGTCGCCGACGCGACGACGATTGACGAGATCATGAAGCAGGGCTGCAACTTCCCGATGGGGCCACTGACGCTCGCCGACTTCATCGGTGTCGACGTGTGTCTGAATATTCTCGAAGTGCTGCATCGCGATCTGGGCGATCCGAAGTTTCGGCCGTGCCCGCTGATGCGAAAGATGGTCGACGCGGGGCATTGCGGTCGGAAGAGTGGCCGCGGGTTTCATGTTTATTCGTAGGCAAGGAACCGACGCGTTGAGATGATCCCGAAGGGATCCACTGAGAATAGCCCACCTTTTCAAGGGTGGGTTCATCGGCGGCAGGCCTGCATTGCCGTCCCGGAGGGATGGGGCGAACGAGCACAACAATCACGTCGTCCCTACGGGACGACAATATGCAATTTGACGATACGCATCCCCGCATTGAAACGCGGGGCTATTTTCACCGGATCCCTCCGGGATCAACTTTGGAACACGACAAACGCGACACGCGTCCGACGATACCCGTGCGTCGCTGAATTAACTGGCAGACAAAAAATGCGAAAACGCGTACTCAGCGGTACCCAGCCTTCGGGCAAGCTTCATGTCGGCAACTACTTCGGGGCCATGTCGCAGCACATCGCCGGTCAGGATGAATTCGAGAGTTACATTTTCATCGCGAACTATCATGCGCTGAATACGATCCAGGACCCCAAGCTGCTTCGCCAGCTTACGCTCGATGTCGCGCTCGACTATCTCGCGCTGGGGCTCGATCCGAACAAGGCGTGCCTCTATCGACAAAGCGACGTGCCCGAAGTCACGGAACTGACGTGGATTCTCTCGACCGTGACGGGAAAGGGGTTGCTCGAGCGCGCCGTCAGCTACAAGGACAAAGTCGCCAAGGGGCAGGCGGCGAGCATGGGGTTGTTCTGCTATCCGATTCTGCAGGCGGCGGATATCTTGATCGTCGGAAGCGACTTCGTGCCGGTCGGCAAGGACCAGGTGCAGCACATTGAGATGACCGCCGACATGGCGGGGTATTTCAACAACACGTACGGCGTCAACGTGCTCAAACAGCCCGTCGCCAAATTGAATGACGCCGCCGTCGTCCCCGGCCTCGATGGCGAGAAGATGAGCAAGAGCTACGGCAACACGATCGATCTTTTCGACACGCCCAAGAGCGCGAAGAAGCGGATCATGAGTATCAAGACAGACTCGGCGGCTGTTGAGGACGCGAAGAACCCTGACACATGCAACGTTTTTGCGTTGCTTCGGCTGTTCGCGACGCCGGAAGAGACGGCGGAATGGGCGATGCGGTACAAAGCGGGCGGCATGGGCTACGGCGATGCGAAAAAGCGTGTGGCGGAATTGTTCGAGGAACGCTTCGGCCCTGCCCGGGAGAAACGCGAGCAGTTGGTGAAGGATGCTTCGTATGTCGAGGACGTGTTGAGCGCGGCCGGTCGCAAAGCGCGGGGCGAAGCGGAGAAGGTGATGGCGCGTGTTCGGGAGGCTTGTGGGATTGTGGTGAGCGGGTCGTGACGCGGCCCGATGGGAAGTCTCGCACCGACGCGGGCGAGGATTGTCTTATGGCTTTGAGGTTCAGTCGGCAGCCGGGGCACTGGGTGGCAAGCACCCAGTGGCACGAGTTTGCGCTAGATTCGGCACTCGCCACACGAAACTCGCGACTTGAAACTTCCCCTCGTCGCCTCGCCGCCCGCACGTTACGATACGCTCCACTATGCCAGACTATCGCGTACAGACCGACATCTACGCCGGCCCCATGGGGCTGCTGCTCTACCTCATTCGTCGGAATGAAGTCGAGCTGAACAATATTCCCGTCGCCCTGATCACGAAGCAGTACATCGAATATGTGAATATGCTCGAGACGATCGATCCGAACGTTGCGGGCGATTTTCTGATCATGATTACCGTGCTGATGGAGCTGAAGGCGAAGATGCTTCTGCCGCGGCCGGAACTCGAGAACGGGACAGTCGAAGAGGAGGATCTCAGCGATCCGCGGCTGGAACTCGTCCGCCAGCTACTTGAGTACAAGAAGTTCAAGGACGCCAGCGTGCAGCTTCAGGAACGGGCCGACGTACAGGCGACGAAGTGGCCGCGCGTTCCCGCCAGGCTCAAGCCCGAAAAGTCCGGCGAAGTCGATCTTGAGGATGTGCAGATCTGGGATCTCGTCGCCGCCTTCAACAAGATCATGGTCGCCATCGGCGCCGGCGCCGCGACGCACGACGTCATCTTCGATGACACGCCGATTTCCCTGCACGCCGCCGACATTGTCGATCGGCTCGATCGCGACGGCGGTCGCCTGCATTTCGAACAGGTCTTCGCGGGGCGCAATCGCGGCGAAATGATCGGTCTCTTTCTCGCCCTGCTCGAACTGATGCGCCAGGCCCGCGTTCGCGTGGTTCAGGAAACGCCTCACGACGCCATCGACATCGAGCTGCTTTCGACGGATCCGATCCAGGTTGGCGAAGACGCCGGGGAAGGCTTTGCCGACGCTGTACTCGGCGACGATGAAGAGCAGACGACCAATCACGAAGCCGTCGAGACACTTGTCGAAGCAACAGGCGCGAAGGTTGAGACAACCGCAATCGACGACATGCCGATCGCATTGAGCGATGATGAAGATGACGATACGGAATCAGAGCGATTCGAAGAACTGGACAACATCAAGACGGAACTGGACGTCGACGCCGTCCTGAACAAGGGACGCGGCATTGACGCCGTGACCAACAGCGACTCCGAAGAGGACGCATCATGAGCACGTCGCAACGACTCAAGGAACTCGGCATCACGCTGCCGGAGGCGCCCAAGCCTGTCGGCTCCTATGTTGCCGGCCTCAGAACTGGGAATCTCATCTTCGTCAGCGGACAGATTCCGCTGGAGAACGGCGTGATCAAGCTGGCCGGCAAAGTCGGCAAGGACGCAACGCTGGAAGAAGCGCAGGCGGCTGCGCGGCAATGCGCACTCGCCGGTCTCTCCATCGCGGCGGAGATTGCCGGCAGCGTGGACAACATCAAGCGAATCGTTCGACTCGCCGTCTTCGTCAACAGCGCACCGGGCTTCACGGATCAGCCCAAAGTCGCCAACGGTGCGAGCGACGTCATGGTTGAAATCTTCGGCGAAGCGGGCCGCCACGTGCGGGCCGCCGTCGGAGCGAGTGAATTACCCCTGAACGCAGCCGTCGAAGTCGAATTGATTGCGGAAGTTTGAGAGCCAATCGGCTTTGCCCATACGTTGCGGCGACTTGTCGTGCAACGCGTCCTATTTCAAACTCCCAGCCAACCCAAGGGATTATTAAGTACTGAGGGCCGGGTTGCTCGCAGCTGATTGCCTCATTCTGCGACGCGGATCTTCGGCGGATATCAATTCCCAATTGCAAGAATTGAAAACCCCCACGACATATGAGTACAATTAACGTCGACTCCGTCGAAATGACGCCTCGCTGACTCCGATAATCCAACCCACTCGATCGAGAGGACAAAATGGTCCAGCCCGAAAGACGTCCGCGCGCTCAATTACTCGGCATCGCGATCACAGCGATCGTCGTGATTGCTTCCGGCGCTTCGCCGATGCGAGCCGAATCCGTCGCACGGATGTGGAACGAAGAACTGCTCGGCGCGATCCGCAAGGATTTTGCGCGACCGACGGTTCACGCACGAAATCTCTATCACGTCTCGCTGGCCATGTACGACGCGTGGGCGGCCTATGATGACACGGCTGTCCAGGTGCTCGTTAACGAGTCGGCCACGGCCGTCGACATCGAGTCGGCACGCGACGAGTCGATCAGCTACGCCGCCTATCGTGTACTCAAGGCGCGCTTTGCTTCATCGCCGGGCGCAGCGATTTCGATTCCATCATTCGATGCATTGATGGACACGCTCGGATTCGACAAGGGCAACGAGGGCACGGTCGGTGCGTCGCCGGCGGCGCTGGGCAATCGGATCGCGGCCCAGGTTCTCGCGATGGGATTGTTCGATCACGCGAATGAGGCAGGCGGCTACGCAAACCTGCATTATCAGCCGATCAATCCGCCGATCCTCCCCGACTTGCCGGGCAATCCGGATCTCGAGTTCCCGAATCGATGGCAACCGATCGCGCTCGATTTCTTCATCGATCAAGGCGGAAACGTCATCGTTGGCGGCTATCCCGAGTTTCTGAGCCCCGAGTGGGGACAAGTCACGCCGTTTTCTTTGACTGATCAATCGCTGACGATCTACAACCGTGACAATTTTGATTACTGGGTTTACCACGATCCTGGCGAACCGCCTAAGCTCGACACGCCGACGGAGGATTACTACAAGTGGGGCTTCGAACAGGTCGCCATGTGGAGCAGCCATCTTGATCCGGCAGACGGCGTGATGATCGACATCTCGCCGGCGTCGTTCGGTAATTCCCCGCTGCCCAACATCGATGATTACGAGGCTTACTTCGATCGTGAGAACGGAGGCGACTGGAGTCCGGGCTACGCATCGAATCCCGTGACTGGCTTACCCTACACGCCGCAGATTGTCCCGCGGGGCGACTACACACGCATCCTGGCAGAATTCTGGGCGGACGGCCCCGACTCCGAAACGCCGCCGGGACACTGGTTTTCTATTCTCAATTACGTGTCGGACCACGAACTCTTCGAGAAACGCTGGCGCGGGCAGGGTCCGCTGCTCAACGATCTTGAGTGGGATGTGCGAACCTATCTCGTCATGGGCGGCGCGATGCAC
>JAJDEC010000521.1 GCA_029259995.1 Phycisphaerae bacterium | reverse complement strand
CCTCGACGAATCAGACAGAGCCCCGCGATCGGTATCAGCAGACCTGCTTCAGCGCCGAACGCGAAACACGCCATGGGACTTGGCAGCAGCGCCGCATTGGGGCCGGAGGCATCATTCAGTGCGTTACGTTCGGCAACTTTGACGACGAAAGTGCACATCCGCGTTCCTGTACCGTCGGTGCCGGCGATCGGGTCGATTTCGAGGACACTTACGGTCGTTTCGCCAACAGGGAACATCGTGCCGGAAGGCACATCCGTAACGAGCATTCTCTGTGATGGCCCCGTCTTCATTCGCGGCATGTCGAACTCGACGATGGCGCCCAGGTCCGTCGTCGCCTCGACTTCGATGTCTTCCGGGCAGTCTTCCGGCGTGATTCCGGGGTCGATGTCGTTGCAGATCCCGTCATCGTCCGAGCCACCGGAGGCATCGTCGCCATTGCAGACGTCGGCAAGATCGCAGACGCCGTCGCCGTCCGAGTCCGGCTGATCGATCAGTTTGTCGTGATCGATGATCAGTCGCCATAGTTGCTGCGCACCATCAGGATTCACGCCGGAGCCGACGATGACATTTCCATCCACCGAAATATCGTGTGCCGCCAGCCAATCCCAGCCGGCGATGTCCGGCGAGAGTCCCAGATCATCGAATACCTCGGTCAGTTTGCGAATTCCATGCGCTTCGTCCCACATGAAGCCCCAGGTCGGGCCGCCGGTGTCGTTGCCAACAATGATGGATCCATCCCCGGAAACGGCCCGTGCGCGAGCATCGAAGGAATCGGGAACCACACCGAGAGAGACAAGGCCGTCGGCCGACGTCCAACGAAAAATGCCGGGGCCGCCATAACCGACGACGACACTGCCGTCCGCAGAGACGGCGTTGGCGATGGCGGTCGTCCCGATCAGGTCGACGTGGTTGGACGACGAGCCCGTCGTCCGACGGAATGATCCGGCGTTTGTGTAGCCGACAATCGTGTTGCCGTCGTCGGAGATCCCCGTGGGTTCGCCGATGACCAGTGATCCGTCGATCTCCACTTGTTCAAAGCCTTCTGACTCCGACCAGCGGAAAATGCCGCCATTGCACTGGCACAGCAGCACGTCGCCGTCGGCCGCCGCGGCGAATACTTCGCAGTTCGATCGGGCGGGCGGCGTGCCGAGAAGCTGGACCTCGCCGTCGTGTGTCATTCGGAAGGCGTTAATACTCAAAGTTTCGGGGTTGTGCGCGCTGCCGACGATCCACTGACCATCGCCTGAGATATCCTGGACGTATGCAGGGCCGGTGAATGGCAATGAAAACCCTTGGACTCCGCTGCACGCGGACCAGACGATCGGATCCGGTTTCGTCGTCGAAGTGATCGGATCAGGTTGTGTTGTTCCAATCACATTTCCATCGCCGGAGACATAGATGTACGGATCGAACTGTTGATCGGGACCGACGATGATGTCGATCGCCTCGAATACGGGATGTGATGCAACGGCTGTCGAGGAGATCGTGATCGCGATGATCGACGAAAGCGCCAGGAGGATTGATCTAGTGTTCAATCTCAGTCCTTTCGCTATTGGGAGAGTCACACGGCCCATTGCATCCATCGGCCGAAACTGGTCCGAATTTGATATTTTTTGACATCGTGGGCGCGATGAGGATTCTGAATGCGGCCAAGCAGGACATTGCGAATCAGGCGGCAGATTGTCCCGCCGTCGCCGCATGATGCCGAGTCGAGGGGAGCGGTCGTCAGGCATTCATCGTCGTGCCAATAGAAAAGCCCGCCGAAGCCGTTGTCGGGCATTGGCGGGCGCGGTTCTTTTGATCGTAATACCTTCGAGCCGAACGGGCGATCTGTCAGGCGTGGACGCCGGCAAGTTCCACGACGTTGTTGAGCTCGCCATACGGGTTCATTTCCACATTGTGATTGTCCGGATCGTTGCGCCAGTGACCGTCAACGACGTAGCGATACTGATACTTGCCCGGCATGAGCGGCACCTTGATCTGGAAGGTATCGCTGTCCACATGCATCAGCGGTGTTCGATCGGGGTTCCAATCGTTGAAGTCGCCGGCGATCTGAACGCGGGTTGCGCCAGCGGCGCGGATCACGAACATGACGCCGTCGTCAACGGACTTGGGTCCGTAAATGCGATCAATCTTCTCCGCCGTGCGGATTGGATCGACCGACTGGGGCGCTGCGACTGCAGTCACGAGCGACGCCGTCTTCACGCCATCGCCGTTGCCCGCGGGGATCGCCGTCGATTCCGTCGCGACCTGTGCCGGTCGGCCGACGAGCGTTTGCGTGGTGGCGAGCAGTTTTTCGGCGTCCGCCGCCAGGGCGTCCGCCCGATCGAGCAGGGACTTTTCTTCCGCCGTCTTGGGCTGAGGCTGGGCAGGGGCTTGGGATTGGGCCGGCGAGGCGACGACAACCGGCGGTGCAGAGGCGGCCGGGGCCGAGAGCGAGATCAGCTCGCGGGCGAAGCGAACGAAGTCGCGGCAGCCGCTGCTGGCCGGATCGTATTCTGTGATCGGTTGCCCCAGGCTGGCGCTTTCCTTCAGCTTCGTGTTGAAGTTGATGAACGTTGTGAACATGGCGTCGCCATGGCGCTTCCGCAACTCGGCGAGAATCTCGCGAGCGAGTTTGGTGCGAACGTCGTAGTGATTCGCCAGAATCCTGAGCGTCAGCGGCTTGTTCCATTCGGAACGGACACGACGCAGTGTGTCCAGTTGTTTGCTGAGTCCGTGCAGCGAGAAATAGCCCGTATCGACGGGGACGATAACCTCGTCGGCGGCGAACAGGGCGGACTCCGTCAGGAAACCGACGGTCGGCGGCGTGTCCAGAATGACAAAGTCGTATTTCTCGCGGACGGTCTTCAGCGCATTGATCAGTCGATGCTCGCGCTGATCGTCGCCGGCAAGTTCCCGTTCGAGCTTCGACAAATCCGTCTTGGACGGTATGAGGTCGAAGTTGCTGGAAATCTGCCACGTCACGCGGGACAGGTCCGCGTCTTCGGCGTTGGTTCGCAGCAGATCCGTCATGCTGACTTCGATCTGCTCCTCGGGTACGGCCAGGCCCAGCGCGAGATGCGACTGGGGATCCAGGTCGATTGCGAGTGTTCGACGGCCCTCACGGGCGAGACAAGCTGCCAGATTGATGGTTACGGTCGTCTTGCCGCAGCCGCCTTTCTGATTGGCGATCGCGATGGTCCTCATTCGGGCCACTCCAAATTCTTGTAAACGCTAAGGTTGCGTGTTTCAGACTGTTTCTGAGGCCTCATTTCCAATCCTGAAAACGAGTACCGATAATCATTCATTCGGCCTGCGATTATTGCGCCCTTGAGTTTTTATAGGACGGATTGAATTTTGCAATACCCAAAACGCCTCATTTCGTCGGAAATCTTGTCTGCCACTACTATTACGGCGCTTGGATCCAGAGGCGGCCGACGCGCCGATGTTGCGAATGTTGCTGGCTGGGAACGCCCCTCATACGATTCCCAGCCTTTATCGTGAGGCCATCAGAATTTCATGTGGGAACGCCTTCTTAGTCTTCTGGAGTCCGATGCCGAGGTCCATGTCCTCGTCCTGGGCGACTACATGCTCGATCACTACCTCTACGGCGACGCCGAGCGAATCAGCCCTGAAGCCCCTGTGCCTGTACTAAATCGAGTCCGCGAGGAATTTGCCCTCGGCGGTGCCGGGTCCGTTGCAGGCGACGTGGCAGCACTGGGGGCCATTCCGCATTGCGTCGGTGTCATGGGAATGAACACGGATGCGGAAGAGCTGGCGACGCTCCTGACGAACGCCGGGGCCGACGTGAGCGGCCTGGTCCGCACGTCCAATCGACGAACGACGCGAAAAACCCGCATCGTCGGTCTCGCCCAGCACAAGCATCGGCAGCAGCTGATTCGTTTCGACGATGAGACGCGCGAGCCGGTCGACGCCCAGACGACGAAGCAGTTGCTTTCGGAGGTGAAGCGTCAGCTTTCGCAGTGCGCGGTTCTGTGCATCGAAGATTACAACAAGGGCGTCGTGACGGCGGAGGTCGCTTCGGCGGCGATGGAGATGGCGGCGAAGCGCGGCATTCCCGTCATCGTTGATCCTGCAGCGATCAATGACTATTCCCGCTATGCCGGTGCGACGCTGATCACGCCCAATCGAACAGAGACGGAGCGACTCATCGACGTCCGGCTTCCTGATATCGCCACCGTCGAGGCGCATCGGGAAAAAATCCTCGCAGCGTCGAAATGCAAGCAGGTTTGCGTGACGCTGGACGCGGAGGGCGCGGCCCTGATCGGTCCCGGTTCGTTTGAGCACATTCCGACGCGCAAACGAGACGTCTACGACGTGACGGGCGCGGGGGATGAAGTGCTGGCCGCGCTGGCCGTCGGTGTCGCCCTGGGCTGTTCGGATCGCGAGGCCGTCTGCCTGGCGAACATCGCAGGCGGGTTGGAAGTCGAGAAATTCGGCTGCGTCCCCATCACGCGGGACGAGATCATCGGCGAGATCCTGCTGGAACATCATCGCGATCTTGGGAAGGTACGAACGCTGGAATCGCTGATCCCGGAATTGAAACGCCGTCGTTCGGCGGGCGAGTCGATCGCGTTCACGAATGGATGTTTCGATCTCCTGCACGTTGGTCACGTCGCGACGTTCGCGTTCTGCAAGAATCACGCAGACATTGTCGTCGTGGGCGTGAACTCGGACGATTCCGTGCGGCGATTGGGGAAAGGCGATGGGCGACCGATCGTCGGGGAGTCGGATCGGGCGCGTGTGATCGCGGCGTTGGCGGATGTGGATTACGTTGTGATCTTCGACGATGACACGCCATTGGCGCTGATCGAGGCGATCGGACCGGATGTTCTTGCAAAGGGGCAGGACTGGGAAGGCAAGGAAGTCGTCGGCAGCGACGTCGTCGAGAAGCAGGGTGGAAAGGTCCTTTTCGTACCGTTCGAGAAAGGGCGAAGCACGACAAACATCGTCGAGCGCATACTCGCGGTTCAGCAGACTGTAACCCCGGCGAAGCACGAATAGATGAACAAGCTTCCCTCGTTATCGATTTTCTTTCCGTTCTACAACGAGGAGGAGAATATCGAACGCGTCGCCCGGCTGGCCCTGGAAGCGGCGCCGAAGTTCGCCGACGAATTCGAAATCATCCTCGTGAATGACGGCAGTCTGGATCGAACCGGCGCGATCGCCGATCGGCTCGCGGAAGAGTGTCCGCAGATTCGCGCGGCGCACAATCGCCCCAACATCGGCTACGGGGGCGCCGTCTGCAAAGGCATGACCGAGTCGCGGATGGAGTGGATCTTCTTCACGGACGGCGACGGCCAGTTCGATCTGAATGAGATCAGTCGGCTGGTCGCGCTGCTGGACGACTGCGACATCGCCGTGGGCTATCGTGAGAAGCGAGCGGATGCGTGCATTCGGAAAGTAAATGCGTGGGGATGGCGCTGCGTGATTCGATTCTTTCTCGGTGTGAAAGTGCGCGACATTGACTGTGCATTCAAATTGTTACCCGCGAGTTTCATCAAGGCGATCGAGCTGAAGAGCGACGGGGCGATGATCAGCGCCGAATTGTTGGCGAAGGCGAAGAATCGCGGGCTGCGCGTGGCGGAAGTCGGCGTGAGTCATTATCCGCGAACGGCCGGGACGCAGACGGGCGCGAATCTGAAGGTGATCATCAAGGCGTTTCGCGAGTTGTTCCGCTTGCGGCGGCATATCCGGGCGGAAGGGCTGGCGAAGCGGGATTTGAAATCTGAAATTTGAGATTTCAGATTTGGTGAATTGGCGATGTTTGACGGCGTAATGCTGCCTGTGGTGTCGGCCGTTGCAGGTGACATCCGGCTATTCTTCGATCGCCGCCACGCGCGTTGACGATTTGAGCGTGTCGTTAGGGCGGACAACGTCGGGTGCGCCGAGGTTGGGGAGATGACTCACGTCGACGTGAT
>JAJDEC010000053.1 GCA_029259995.1 Phycisphaerae bacterium | reverse complement strand
AAGAAAGTACCGCGTCAGCAGACCGCCCATGGAATGTGCGACGATGTTGAACTTGATGTCGTAGTCGCCGGGGCCGTAATCCTGTCGATAGCGTTCAATCAGATAGGTTCGGCGCTCGTCCATGAACGCCTTCAGGCGGGCGGCGTTTTCGACATTGCTGCGTCGCCAGTCGTATGCGAATTGAAAACAGGTGTAATGCTTGTCGCCGTAGTCGATGGCGCCCATTTGGGCGAGTTGTTGATCGCGGAATCCACCCACGCCCAGTGTGACGAGCAGATTGTAATACGCGTTTAAATTGACCGGCAGCCCAAGGACCGTCAGCTTCACGCGATCGAGCGCGCCGGCATGGACAACATCGTCCCTCAGGTCAGCAAGCCGTGCGCCTTTCCGCATGGGAAGCGCGAAAAGGCGAGCGCCGTCGACGCGGCTCGGATCCGCATATTCTCCGCCGAATGCACCCCAGACGATTCGGTTCGTGTCCCGCTGGACAAGTTTCGATCCGAGGATGCCGGGTATCACGATCACGGGGCGACGACGCGTCGACTCATGTCTTGCGGCGTCGCGATAGATCGTGCCGATGTCGGCAACGCGATCCCCATTGCGACATCCGGCGGACGTCATCAAAATCAGTGCCGTTGTCATTGCGATGGCCGTGCGGACTCGGCTGCATGATTTCATACGATTCTCCAATGGCCCGGTCGATCCTGCGCGCGTCAGGCTACGATTGATTGCATGCACGATCAAGCGCCGTTTCAACGAATGATCATGAATGCGAAAGAGATGCTTCGCCAGTCCGTTCATCGACATTGGCGGGCATCGCAAATGTCGCGCCGGGAGCTGATTGTGACAAGTCGCAAACGAAAGTATCTGATCGTAGCGTCCCTGCTGCTCAGTGGTTGCGCCGTTTCCTGGTGGGGCTATCAGAGTCGCGGACGCGACGCGGATGTGACGCTTCAGCCCGGCGCCGAAATCGTCGTGCTCGTTCACGGTCTGGGTAGAGGGCCGAGCTCCATGGAGCCGATGAGAGCGCCCCTCGAAGCGGCGGGATACGACGTACGAAACTGGGCCTACGACAGCACGAGCCAGACGATTGAGACAAGCAGTGAGCAACTGAGCGGGTTCCTTTCGCGCCTGGACGATTGGCCGAATGTCGATCGCATTCATATCGTCACACACAGTCTTGGCGGAATTCTCGTTCGCAATGCACTCGCGACCGACAAACCTGAGAGAATCGGGCGCGTCGTCATGCTGGCTCCGCCGAACCGGGGTTCGGAATCGGCGCGATTCTGGGCGCCACTGGCCGGCAAGCTCATTAGGCCGCTTGGACAGCTGTCGAACGATCCGGACAGTGATGTCAATCAGATCGCCGTCCCCGAGGGCCTGGCAATCGGAGTCATCGCCGCCGCGCAGGATGGAAAAGTCAAAGTGGCGGACACACATCTTCCCGGAGAGGCGGATCATCTCGTCGTGCCCGGGTTTCATACGTTCATCATGCGTCGCGAAGAAGTTGCTGAGCAAGTCATTCATTTCTTTCGGCACGGGAGCTTTGAACATTCGGAGACAGAGGCCGCCGAATCCGGCACGGTCAATCGCAACAGCGTGTGAGTATTCGGCAGAACCGTGCATCGGCGAAGCGCATGCCGTCGCAGGCTTATCAACGATAGGCCGGATTCGCAAAATCCGATCGGCAGCCCGCATCCCATTCAGATCGCTGATTGCCATGGGCCGGAATGCCGCCGGCATCCTTGATCATGCGCGCCATGTGAAGCAGATTCCATGTCATGAAAGTCGTATTGCGATTGGTGAAATCATTCTCCGGGCCGCCGGATCCGGGATCCAGATACGAAGGTCCGGGACCCGCTTCGCCGAGCCAATCCGCATCCGCCTGCGGCGGAATCACATAGCCGAGATGCTGAAGTGAATAGAGGATGTTCATCGCGCAGTGCTTGCCGCCGTCCTCGTTGCCTGTAATGAGGCAGCCACCGACGCGACCGTAGTAGGCGTATTGACCGTGTTCGTTCAAGTGATGGCTCGTCGCATAAAGCCGTTCAATGACCCGCGTACAGACCGACGTTTTCTCGCCGAGCCAGATGGACGAACCCATGACGAGAATGTCCGCCGACATCACTTTCTCGGAAAGCTCCGGCCATTCGTCCTTGTTCCAGCCATGTTCCGTCATGTCGGGCCAGACGCCCGTCGCAATTTCATGATCCACGGGTCGCAGGCACTCCGTGGAAACGCCGTTCTTCTGCATGATCGCCGACGAGATATCAATGAGGCCCTGTGTATGGGAGAGTTCTGGAGACTTCTTAAGCGTGCAATTCAAGAAAAGCGCCCTAAGATCAGAGAAATCCCAACGACTCTGGCCGCACAACTGTTCCTGTTGATCGTTCAATGGCATCGTGTTCTCCTTCGTGCAGTGCGCGTAAACCAAATGGCCGACTGTTCGCTCGCGTGCGTCGGCGCGTTTCCTTATTCCGCAGGCCGGTCGATTCCATGCATCCCATATGACATCATCGAATTGTGTCTGCAGTACTGACCTGGTACCGTCGATCGCCTATGGACCAGAAGAAACTTGCTCAGCATTGCCTCGTCTGGAATGCGAGCCGATCGAGTTTTCCTCGATACTGATCGTGGTTAGACTGATACGATGGATGCACGTGAGTATAACCGTCAGGCGTGGAATGCGCAGGTTGAGCAGAAAAACGAGTGGACGATTCCAGTCGAATCCGCGGAGATCAGCCGGGCACGGCAGGGCGATTGGCGCGTGCTGCTCACGCCGACAATCCCCGTGCCTCGGGACTGGTTTCCGAGTCTCAGCAACTGCAGCGTGCTCGCCCTGGCATCCGGCGGCGGTCAACAGGGGCCAATTTTCGCGGCCGCCGGTGCCCATGTGACGGTATTCGACAATTCCGATCGACAACTCGCACAGGATCGAATGGTCGCCGAACGGGAAGGACTCTCTCTGACGACCGTCCAGGGCGATATGGCGAATTTGTGTGCATTCGCGGATCGCAGTTTCGATCTCGTGTTCAATCCATGCTCCAACTGTTTTGCAGAGGACGTGCGTCCCGTTTGGCGCGAGTGCGCGCGAGTCCTGCGCCCCGGCGGAATTCTGCTTGTCGGATTCACAACACCGGCAATGTTCATCTTTGACGGGCAGAAGCTTGAATCGAGGACTCTCTCAGTGCGGCATTCCCTGCCATTCTCCGAGTTGACGGACATCGCACAGGAGGAACGGCAGGCCTTTATCGACAAATCGGAACCGCTCATGTTCGGACACACGCTGGAACAGCAGATTGGGGCGCAGCTTGATTCGGGATTCGTCTTGACGGGCTTGTTTGAGGATCGCGACCCGACGAACGCGCTCAGCAAATACATGGCAACTTATATCGCAACACGATCCATGAAGTCCGCCGACGCATGAACTTCTGACGGATGCTCGTTGTGCATTGCGATTGACGATCGTCGCGGCCGCTGATTCGCTCGATTCGTGGCGCACGTGTTTCCCGTAGCGACGCCTGCGCAATCAATCAGACCAAACGCAGGATCGCTGGAAATCGCGCCCGATCAGGCCGCCGTCAGCGCCGGCCGTCCCATCTGACGCAGGAAGCGAAAGTGCGACGAGATTCCCGCAAGCAGCGATGGATTGCTGAGATAGCGCAACCCGAACTCCCGGCACGTATCTTCAACGATTTTTGAAATCGCCGGATAGTGAATGTGGCAGATCTGCGGGAACAAGTGGTGCTCGACCTGGCAGTTGAGACCGCCGACGAGCCATGCAAGCACTCGACTTCGCGGTGCGAAGTCCACCGTCGTTTCAACCTGGTGCACGGCCCAGCAGTTTTCGATGCGATGCGTTTCCGGCGTCGGCATCGGGAATTCGGCCTCTTCGACGCAATGAGCCAGCTGAAACACGACGCTCAGGCCGACGCCTTCGACGAACGTGGCGACACCGTAAGAAGCGATAACCAACCACCACGGCAGGAAGAACATGGGCAACACGAAGGTCATTCCGAAGAAGAAGATCTTGCCGCCAATGAAAATCGCCAGATCCAGCCCCTTGGGACGAGGCATTTTCGTGCAACCGATCTGACCCACGGCAATGTTTCGAAAATCATCGTAGAAGTGCCATTTGACCGGAAGGAATCCGTAAAGAAACCAGAGATAGAGATGCTGCACACGATGCATCTTGATCCGCGGTTGATGCGGAGACAGCCGGCCGAACGGACGAACGTCGATGTCATCGTCGTGATCCGTGATGTTCGTGTAGCTGTGATGAATCGAATTGTGCTTGCGCGCCCAGACATATGAACTCGCGCCGAGCATGTCGAGCGTGAGCGCCGCACACTTGTTGATCCAGCGATTGGTTGAGTAGGAGCGATGGCCGCCGTCGTGTTGAACGTTGAATCCGACCAGCGCCATCGAGCCGCCAAGTACCACGGCCAACAAGAGCGTCGGCAATACGGCGCCCCCGAGCATCAGGATGCCGAAGTAAGATCCCGCGAGGACCAACAGAACGACGACGGATTTCAGGTACATCTGCCAGCAATCACGCTGCTTTCGACCTGTCTCTCGAAAATAGGTTTCGACGCGTTCGCGAAGCGTTCTATGGAAAATAGACCCACGCTCGAATTTGACCGGTGCAACGACCGGTGAACGGTGAATCCCTTCATCAGGCGCGACAGCGCCAATTGTTGTTGTCATTTCGTGTTCAAACCATCCTGTGGTTATTCGGCGGGCTCCAGGCGGAGCCTCTTGCGCCATCGGAAAGCGTAACCGACATTCTGCATTCCGGCGAGTGGCTTCAACGGTCGGCGAATGGGGCCGTTACACATCGTTACACAACAAAGATATCGGCCTAAGTCGTTTTCTCTGCGAAGGTTAATGTTTCTGACCTGTCGTGGTTTCTATGTCGGTCAATCGACACTCTTAGGAATCGACGGATTAATTCGATATGTGTCTCCGAATGTCCTGATAGCCCCGTGGAACGCAACGCACCCGATCCGGACACGGCCATGGGCAGCATCAGTTGATCCGTCAGGTATTCACCGACGGGTGCCGACTGGCCCAGATATCGCTGGCACATCTGTACGGCATGCGTCGCGACCGCCTCCGCGGATCGCCTGACTTCGCCGAAACCGGTAAACACTTCTGTTACCTGCTCGTATTCAAGTGAGAGGGTTACAATATTTCCGGGGCCGCGACACTTTGTCACGATTTCGAGTTCAAACGCCTCGGATTCCCAGCCAAGCTGCTTGTTCAACACGGAGATTTCGCGCTCACCGATGCTCGGCGGCAGATTGGCGACGATCACACGGCCGTGCTGACGCGTCAGCGGGCCGCGCTCGCACAACGCAAATCCACGGAGCGACGTCGCCGGATCGATCTCAACGACGATTCGGCCGCCGCCGGCCGGGTAGAAGCCGGGGCGCTCCAGCGTCGCGCGAACGGAAGGCCCCATTCGATTGACCAGCGGCAAATAGGCCTTTGCCAGAAAGTCGAACGGCGGGGCGAACGGATTATGCGTTCCGCCGTCGAGTACGATTCGACTGGGGCGATCGGCAAGCATCAGCGGAATGAGGATCGTCTGGAGCACCAGCGTCGTGCTGCCCGCCGTTCCGACGTCGAATTCGTAGGCGCCGCCGATGACTTCCCCCGGGTCGAAAACGACTTCCGGCGAACCGATCGAATCGCCGTGGACACGAGCACCGCAGACCTGCGTTGCCGCCTGAACTGCCGTCAGATGCTGTCGCAGCAATCCGGGTTTTCTGCGGCCGGCGCGAATGTTCCGAATCCGAACCGGCGTACCGGTCAAGATCGAGAGCGCGAGTGATGAGCGCAATATTTGCCCACCGCCTTCACCGTATGAACCGTCGATGTCGATCATGGCGTCGTGCGTTGCCTCTTCATGGAGTTTCAGAGGAAGCGGTCTGGTTATGTCTGGGTTCGGACAATCGGCTTACTCACCCACAAAATGCGTACCGCGTGATGCCCCGCCTTTCGCAGGATGGAGTATGATTTTCACGACTGCGCTGCACCCAATTAGCACTTCTTCATCATTAATTCACAGCCGACAAAACTTTCGCGCCTATCATGACGTACAAAGGGGGCAGTCAGTGACGCGACGAATCGCGAAGGCTGCCGTCGGCACTGCAGGCACAGGAGGCCGAACAACCGCGTCAACCGTTTGACAGGAGGTCAACATGAACGGCGCAATTCAACAAGCAGTACTTCCCCGACCCGCAATTGACGAAGCCCGCCGGCAGGCGAAAACCCCGCGCCGCGACTTCATCGACATTCTGCGGGACGAGATCGCCAAGGGCGAGTACCTCACGCCCGATCGCATCTCCCGTACCGTCGATATTCTCGCGCCAGTCTTGGCGCAAGACCTGACTGCACGAGGCGCGGCGTGACGGCCGTTTCGTCCCGGATCAGCAGATCTTATCGATGATTTGTGAGAGTATCACGGCAACTTCGCGTCGGCTGTATGCCCTAAACTCGGCGCGAAGTTCGATCGCCGCGTTGGGTCGTTCCGCAAGATACGTTTTCAATTGCCTGATCGCATTCGCCAGACCGTCTGCGTCGTCCAGCCTTGCGAAGAAGCATCGCTCGCCGACGAACTGCTTCAACAGTTTTCCGTCGTTGCTGCCCGCCGATTCCTCCAGACACAGAATCGGCCGGCCGGCCTGCACATACTCGAAGAGCTTCGCGTTGTGTCCCCACTTGCCGACATAGTCGCCCACGAGCAGCAGCAGGGCGTCGGCGTCACGCATCTCCCGTCGCGCCGTGTCCCGATCGACAAGGCCCGTCGTCTCAACGAGACTATCGAGCCCGATCGATCGAACGTAGTCGCACGACAGATTGCCCACGAACCGAAATCGCAGGCCACGCAATCGAGCATCGTCCTTCAATGTTGAAAGCGCCTGAAAGAACAAATCGGGGCGATTGCGCGGAATGACCGTGCCGACGTGTGCGATTGAAAGATCCGATCGATCAACACCTGATACGCCATCCTTCGCATCCAGCGGCGCGCCGTCCCAATCCGCGATGGGCTCATACCCGTTCGGCACAACGTGAACTCTTTCCGGCTCGATGCCGTTCTCTTCGGCGATGGCGTCCGCCATGTTCTTCGATACGGCGATGACGGCCGCGGCCTTTCGAACCGCCTCGCGCTCAAGGGCGCGATGCTTGTCGAGAACGCGCCGGCTCGTCGGTTCGTAACCGCCGGGCCCAATCCATCGATCGCGAAAATCCAGCACCAGCGGCGCTCCCGATTGTTCATGCAACGCAATCGCCAATTGGATCGTGCTGGCCGGCGGAAACGTGGCGAGAATGACGTCGAATTGCGTCCTGGCAAGAAGCATCGACGCCGCCTGTTCCGCAGCCTTCCGCCAGCGCACAAATCGATCCGGAAAGACGAATCGCTTGAGAAAATGCTTCCACGCGGGCGTCCCCGGCAATCGCGGATCGTAATCCGCAAAAATGGGTCCTTCCTTGGCCATTGGATCGCTCACACGAAGGATGGACGTCGAGTCTTCATCGCGATCCTCAGCGTTGCGCGTGCCGCGATCGGCGCACAAGACGTGAACGTTCCAGCCATGCTCGGGCAGATACGCGGCAAAGCTCGCCATTCGTTCCGCCGCGGCACCGACGCCGGGCGGATACCAGTACGTCAGCAGCAGGATGTTCTTCAACGCAGATTCGCTCACGACGGGCATTGAAACGTTTGTATCGTCACGCGTCCAACGTTAACGTCTGGAATCGTGATCGCTCCGGCGAAGCCGCACGTTCGCGAAGACGACGATGTTGCCGCGAATTCAGGAAATCGTATCGCCTTGCTTGCCGTGTCGGGTTGATAGGAATCGATGAACGCACTGACCGGAAAACACGTCGTCATCGTCCCCGCTTGGTGGCCATCCCCCGAACAGCCGCATGCCGGCGTCTTCTTCCAGGATTACGTCGAGGCCTTCGCCGATGCCGGCGCGACAGTCGGCGTCATCTATCCCGATCTCGTCGGTCTTCGCCAGCTCGGCCGCGGCGAACGAAAGCCCTTGGCTCCGCGCATCCTGCACGAGACGACCGTCGCCGGTACGCCCGTCGTCCGTATTCGCGGATTGCAGACGTCCTTTGGCCGCTTGGCTCGTCGGGCGATTCGCGTTCGCGATTGGCTCGCCAGAGGACTTGCCGCGTATCGTCAGCGCCACGGCGAGCCCGACATCCTCCACGCCATGTGCGCCGTACCGGCCGGATGGGCCTGCACGAATCTCAGCGATCCGCTCTCGCTCCGTGTCGTGTTGACCGAACACACGGGCCCGTTTTCGCTCGTGATGGATCCACACGAATCGGCGAGTCTGGCCCGGACGGCTTTCGATGCCGCCGCGATGCGCGTCGCAGTCAGCGATCACCTGCGTCGCCAGATTGCGGATGCGGGAATCCGTAACAAGATTGAAGTGTGCGGCAATCCAGTGTCGAGCCAATTCGCCCCCGCCGCGCGCCCGGCGCGTGAGTGCGTCCGCGGTCTGTTCGTCGGCCGCCTGACGCGAGAGAAGGGCGTTGCGACACTCGTCAGCGCGATTGCCGCAATCCGGAACGGAAGTCCGAGTTGCGAGTTCCATTTTGTGGGCGACGGACCGTTGGCCGTCGTGATCGCCCCGTTCCTGACGGCCGACGACGTGGGCATCCTGCATCATGCGAGTTGCCCGCGTACGGAAGTCTGCAAACATATGCAGAATGCAGATTTTCTCGTCCATCCCTCGTTGGAAGAAACATTCGGAATGACCGTCGCCGAGGCGTTGTGCGTCGGACTGCCCGTCGTGACGACGCACGGCACGGCTTGTGCGGAATTCATCGACGACGACAATGGAATCCTCGTCGAGCGGGGCGATGTGCATTCGTTGGAAGCAGGATTGCGGCGGATGATCGAATCGTGTCGCGATTATGATCGAGATGCCATCGCCGCCAAAGCGCGCCAGCGCTTCAGCGGCGCGACCGTTGCGATGATCTACAACGACGTCTTCGAGAGGATTCTCGACGCGAAATGAAGGACGGGCCGGATGTGCGGAATCGCTGGAATACTCCTGGATGAAATCGATCCGGCGATGCCCGATCGTCTGACGGCGATGACGCAGACCATGTTTCATCGCGGTCCCGATGACGGCGGCGGCGTCGTCTTCGGCATGGGCGGCCGACCGACCGTCGAACGGCGCTTTCCCGGAAAAGATGACGCGCCGGATTGGAGCTTCATCCCCGCCAAACTCGGCATCGCCTCGCGCCGCCTCTCCATTGTCGATCGCAGCGACGCGGGACAGCAGCCGATGGCCAGCGAAGACGGCCGCGTCTGGCTCGCATACAACGGCGAGATCTACAATCACGCCGAGTTGCGAAACGAACTTGCCGATCAAGGCATGCGCTTCCGCGGGCACAGCGACACGGAAGTTCTGCTGAACGGATATCGCACATGGGGCAGTGACGTCTTTTCGCGATTCGATGGCATGTTCGCCTGCGCCATCGTCGACTGGACAGCCGGCAAGATGCTCCTCGCCCGCGACTTCTTCGGCATCAAACCGCTGTACCTCTGCCGTTTCGATGGCGGCATGGCGTTCGCTTCGGAAATCAAGGCGCTGCTGACATTGCCCGGTCAACCCGCTGGCATCAACGAAGCCGTGCTTCGCGATTTCCTGTGCGACGGCCGCATCGATTCCAACGAAGAGACGATGTTCGAAGATGTCTGGTCGCTTCCAGCCGGGCATCTGCTCGATCTCGACCTGCGCGGCAAAGGGACGATGCATGCCGGCGGGGAATTGCGGGGCTTTCGCGAGCCGGGCGGCGTGGGTTGGAGCGATTCGACTGAGCATCTGGCAGCAATGCTTCGCACAAGTGTCTCGCGACATCTGCAAGGCGAAGTACCGATCGGCAGTTGCCTATCCGGCGGACTGGACAGCTCGTCCATCGTGTGCATCGCAGATGATTTGCGGAAATCGGGCGACTACGAACACCTCTCGCAACACACATTCACGGCAACGCTTCCCGGCGACGCGCTCGACGAAGCCGAGTTCGCGCAGGCCGTG
>JAJDEC010000520.1 GCA_029259995.1 Phycisphaerae bacterium | reverse complement strand
AACACGGTCGACGACTCGGGCACGGCGGTTTCGCTTGGCACGACGGCGACAACGACGTTCGACGACAACACGGCCGCTGATGCAACGACGTATTTCTATTACGTGTCTGCAACGACGGAATGTGGCGTCGGATCCCTCAGCGCGGGTGACAGCGGTATCACGGCGGAATCTGCGGGCACGCCTCAGAACGTTGCGGCATCCGATGATCAGTGCGGATTGATTGCCGTGAGCTGGGATGCCGTCAGCGGTGCGACGTCTTACGAAGTCTTCCGCAACACGGTCGACGACTCGGGCACGGCGGTTTCGCTTGGCACGACGGCGACAACGACGTTCGACGACAACACGGCCGCTGATGCAACGACGTATTTCTATTACGTTGCTGCAACGACGGAATGCGGCGTCGGATCCCTCAGCGCGAGTGACAGCGGCATCACGGCGGCGGCGCCGGCCGCTCCGCAGAATGTTTTCGCTTCCGACGACGAATGCGGAATTGTCGAAGTGTCCTGGGATTCCGTGGTCGACGCTGCGTCATACGAAGTATTCCGGAATACGGTGGACGACGGAGGTTCGGCTGCGTCGGTGGGGTCGATTGCCGGCACCACTTTCGAGGATTCGACGGCTGCCGACGGCACTCTGTATTTCTACTTCGTGAACGCGACGACTTCTTGCGGAGTCACGGACCTGAGTGCGAGTGCGTCGGGCGAGACCGGTCTGCTCGGTGACGTTAATCGCGATGGCGATGTGAACGGGCTCGACGCTCAGGGCTTCACGGATGCCGCAGTGGGTGCGTACAACACGTGTGCCGACCTGGCGGCGCCATTCGGCGTGATCGACAACGATGACGCGTTGGCGTTCGTGGCGCTCCTGTTGGGGCTGTAGGCACAGCGAGACGCATCGTTTGGAAAATTACGATACCGCGGGTCAATGTTTGGCCCGCGGTTCTTTTTTTACAGTTGGTCTGAGGTTGGGAATCCCGCCTGTCAGCGCGCCTATAATCGGGTGTACGAAACGATGGGGCGGCGGTCGTGTCACCCACGTTTGGTCGCGACCTTCCTCTCTCCGGCCCGAACACTCGCGATCAGACAGGCATGCCCGCCGCCCGTTTCGCATCCCGCCCAGACTGATTCCCGGAATCGATACGCGAGTTCATTGGATACACGCCGGGGCGGCTCCGCGCCAATCGATCCCGTTTCGACGTCCGCAAGTGTATGGCTCGCTATTATCTCTTCAGGCGATTCCTGCCGATAGGCGATGGGCGGAACAGGATATTTGGAACGCCCGGCAACCGAAAACGGCGATGGCATGGCCATTTGTTGTTTCGACTTCCGAGTTGGGCCGATAGGATAGGGATATGACCCAAAACACGTATGGTTATGAGACGGCGGAAGGGTTCGCGTCGCCTGGCGTCCGCCAGCTGTCGGTCTTCCTGGATGATCGCGTTGGCGCGCTGATGCATTTGTTTCAGGCATTTGAGGGGACGGACATCCGCGTTGTTGGAATGTCTGTCGTCCATGCGATCGATTGTGCGATCGTTCGAATCATTTGCGACGATACGGACCAGGCCGTTACCACGCTTCAGAATCGGAAGTTCGCCGTCAGCCAGGCGGAACTCGCCGTTGTCGAGATGCCGCCCGGGCACGGATTGCGCTCGATCTGTTCGGCGCTGATCGCGGGTGAGATCAATATAGACTACGCCTATCCGCTGCTGACGCGTCCGACCGGGCGTCCAGCGCTGGCGATTCATACGGAAGATCTCGAAACCGCAGTCAAGCTGCTCCGCGGGCGCAAGTTCACGGTGCTGTCTGAGAACGACCTGGGCCCTGGCGATCGTCGATAGATCAGGGCCGACGGTCCGGTTCAGTCGACTCGATTCGGGCGTGTTCGCAAACGGTCCGTGACGATTCCGAGTGAACTCGCTAGAATCCGGATTCCGACAACGGCGTCGTGGTGTATCGCGAGGCTGTGAAGGATGTCGGGCGCATAGCTCAGTTGGCTAGAGCATCTCGTTTACACCGAGAGGGTCGGGGGTTCGGGTCCCTCTGCGCCCAATCCCGCCATTTTGTCTAAATACGCATCAGGTTGAATATCGGCGAGGGCACCTGCTCTGACGGGGTGGCCGCGCTATTGGTGTTGATCGCGTTCGCGTCGGTGCGACCGCATCGTTCGCGGAGCCATCGACTGCGGCACTGAAGACGACGCACTCGGATCATCATCAAGCCTGGTGTTGCGAGGTTGATTGAGTTGGGGCCGTGAGATGCGCGGAGCCGATTGCTTTGGGCAACGGGCAATTCTGCCGGGAAGGCCGAATCGGAAGCACTGTCAACGGCCGATTTTCTTCAGGACGCGTGAGCGCCTCTCAAGCAGCTCATTTGAAAGATCCATCGGGGCATCCTCCATGAGCGAAAGTCGCCCCAATGCCCGATCATACATCTCAAGCGATTCGCCGTGTCTGTCGAGGTGATCCAGACACATTCCTATCAAAGACTCGGTCTTGGCCAGATCGACGGCATCAAGACTCTGGCTTGCCATCTGGATTTCGTACGCGCTCTGCACCGAGGGCAGTGCATCGACGGGGCGTTCCAATTGCAACAGCGTTCTTCCGAGTCCCAACAATGGCATGACGCGATAGGGGTGCGAATCGTGCAGCGCCTGTCGCAGGATCGAATCCGACTGCCGATAGAGCGTTTCCGCCTCCGCCGGGCGGCCGTCGGACAGCAACAGGGACGCCAGATTATTGAGCAATCCGCCGACGCGCGGGTGCTGTTCGCCGACAGCGCGGCTCATCATGCGAATCGCCTCGTGATAGAGTGCTTCAGCATCTTCAATGTTGCCGCGGGCCGCGATCACTGCGGCAAGATCGTTCATGTTCTTTGCCACTTCGATATGATCGCCATGGAACGTCGCCCGTCGCGACTTGAGCGACTGACGCAACATCGACTCAGATAATTCAAGTTCGCCACGGGCATACAGGAGTATCCCGAGGTTATTCCGTGTCTGCGCGACAGCGGGATGATCGTCCCCCAGAACCTCGACCTGGACTTCAATCGCCTGGCGATAGTAGGATTCCGCGTCCGAGACATTGCCCATCGCTTTCATGGTGAGGGCCAGATTGTTCAATGTCGCTGCCACGAGCGGATGCCGGTCGCGCAGAAGTTTCTTCTGAATGGCCAGCACCTTTTCGAATCCTGCCTCCGCCTCGGCGTAATCGCCTTGCTCCCAGTGGAACATCGCCAGGTTGTTGAGCGATGTCGCCACATCCGGGTGAACTTCCCCCAGGAGCTCCTCGCGGATACTCAACGCCTGTTGCAGCCGTGTCTCAGCGTCTTCAAAGCGACCCTGCGACTGATGCAGCGCAGCGAGGTTGCTGAGGCAGGTCGCAACGTCGAGATGCCGTTCGCCATGAATGCGCCGCCGAATGCGGAGCGACTCCTCAAGATCATCAAGGGCGGCGGTCGCGTCACCGGTCTCCATGAGCAACGACGCTCGCGTGTTCAAACACAGCGCATTCAGCATCTCGCGCTGCTCGCGATTTCCGTCATCGTCATCCGTCAGTCGCAGCGTGGCGGCAAGCGCCGCATCACAAAGCGCTCTTGCCTCGTCGAATTTCGCTCGGTCGATGAGCAGCATCGCCAAACTGTTCATGCACGATATGGTGCCGGGGTTCGCGTCTTCGCCGGCAGCGCGACGTCGCTCCAGTGCAACGCGAAGTTGCGATTCGGCGTCGTCGATTCTCCCGAGGCTGTGATACGTCTTTCCGAGCGTTTCCTGAATCGCGGCGGCAACGGCCGGTTCGACGGACCATTCGGCTTCGAGCCGGGCGGCCGCAAGATCGAGGATCTCCAGAACCGATACGTCTCGGCCTTTCGCATTTTCGGGTCGCGCAGATGCCAGCATGTCCTCCAGGAACCCCGAAATTCGCTCGGATACCAAGCGGGACTCTCGCTCCTTCTCTCGAGCAATGACGGCTTCGTGCCGTTTGGTTGCGAGCCGCGTGGCGAGAATCGATACAGTCAGAAAGAAACCGATCAGAATGGCGAATGACGCAACCGCCGAGGAAAACAGGATCTTGTGTCGCGCGACGAGTTTCTTGATCTGATAGAGACTGCTCGGCGGATGTGCGAGAATCGGTTGCCCATTCAGATAACGGCGCACATCCTCGATCAGTTCTGCAACGCTCTGATATCGCTCATTCGGGTTCTTTTCGATCGCCTTGAGGACAATGTTGTCAATGTCACCGCGAAGCTCGCGTAACATTGCGCTGGGCTTGCCCGGCCGATCCTCGCAGATAGTCCGAACGGCATCGTGAAGCGCCATCGATCGAACGTCGATCGGCACGCTCCCGGTCAGAAACTCGTACAAGATCATGCCGAGGGAGTACACATCCGATCGAATGTCGATTTCGTCGGAAGCGCCACCGGTTTGTTCCGGACTCATGTAATTCAGCGTCCCGGCGATTTGTCCGGCGCCGGAGATCGTCGCACCGTCGATGCGTTTGTCATCGATGAACCTGGCGAGTCCAAAATCGAGAATCTTGATCTTCGCAGATGCGGCGGTGGAAATCACGGTGCTCCTCGCAGCGCCATCGCTTCCAGTATCGCGGGCATTCTGATTCTGTGCTTTCGCGCCGTCTTCGCACGACCGTTCCGTCGCTTCGTCGACAATGACGAGTATGTTTTCCGGTTTCAGATC